>NZ_JBFUHV010000040.1:0-65580 GCF_056402215.1 Rhodococcus sp. P4_B6
ATTGATATTCGAACGTTATTGAGCGGCCCGGCGCTTGGTTGGAACCGGTCTCCAGTGGCTGGCATCATTGGAGACCACACGGTCTCGACGTGCCGATTCGTCTTGCGAAGGCGAGGGACGTGCCGGCTTGAACGTGAATTCGGAGCGAGGACGTGAAGTGGGGTTATCCATGGGTGTGGGGCGTGGCGGGCGCATGCGGGCGCAATCGGTGGGATCCGTCTCGAAGACGGCGACGATTGTGGCGGCATCACTCGTATTCGCATTGTCGATCGCAGGGTGCACCGTCTCCGGTGCCGACAGCGTCACGGAAGGTGAGGCGCCGATCGATTCCAATCCGGTCACCGAACTCATCAAGCCGAAGCTGACGGCGTCGGCCGTCGATGGTGCAGTGGGATTCTCGCCGGGACAGCCGGTGACGGTGACAGTGGCCGACGGCACGCTGGCGAAGGTCACCATGCTCAACCCGGAGGGTGAACCGGTCGACGGCGCCATCGCCCCCGACGGGTTGTCCTGGGTCAACACGGAGCCGCTGGGCTACGACAAGGAGTACCGGCTCGAGGTGAAGGCGAACGGGCTCGGTGGCGGCACCGTCTCGACGTCCGAATTCACCACCAGCGCGCCCGGAAACGTCACCAAGCCGTACGTCATGCCGTCCGAGGGCGACGTGGTGGGCATCGGTCAGCCGATCGCCGTCCAGTTCGACGAGAACATCCCCGACCGCAAGTCGGCGGAGTCGGCGATCACGGTCACGACCAATCCGCCCGTCGAGGGCGCGTTCTACTGGGTGAACAACCGCGAGGTGCGGTGGCGTCCGCAGAACTACTGGGCACCCGGCACCGCCGTGGACGTCAAGGTCGCCGTGTACGGACGTGATCTCGGTGACGGACTGTTCGGCCAGGAGGACGTCCACACGGCCTTCACGATCGGCGACGCCGTGATCGCGACGGCGGACGACAACACCAAACAGGTGACGTTCGAGCGCAACGGCGAAGTGATCATGACGATGCCCACGTCGATGGGTAAGGACGACACACCCACCGACAACGGCGTCTACATCATCGGCGACCGGTTCGCGAACCTTGTCATGGACTCGTCCACGTACGGTGTGCCCGTCAACTCCCCGCAGGGATACAAGACTCCCGTCGACTGGGCCACACGAATGTCGTACAGCGGCATCTTCTTCCACTCGGCGCCGTGGTCGGTGGGGCAGCAGGGCTACTCGAACGCGAGCCACGGCTGCCTGAACCTCAGCCCGTCCAACGCGAAGTGGGTGTACGACAACACGAAGCGCGGCGACATCGTCGTCGTCAAGAACACGCTGGGCGGCACCCTGTCGGGCACGGACGGCCTCGGGGACTGGAACATCCCGTGGGATGTCTGGAAGGCCGGCAACGCCAACGCCTGAGCGGGCGTCAGACCAATCGCAAAGAGGAAAGCCCCCGGCCGAGGCCGGGGGCTTTCCGTGTGGGGTGAGTGACGGGACTCGAACCCGCGACACCCAGGATCACAACCTGGTGCTCTACCAGCTGAACTACACCCACCATTGCGCTTCTGTCACCGCCCGGGGGCAGTAACTTCGGCGAGGAAGATATTAGCGCGTTCGATGCGCAAAACGCCAATCGGTATCTCAGGCGGGTCCGAGTTCCTCGACGACTGCGGCGATGTCGCTGGTAGACGGCCCTGGTTCGGCCGCGAACGCCGTCTTCCGGTAGTACTTCAACTCCCGGATCGACTCCTTGATGTCGGCCAGGGCGCGGTGGGCGAGACCTTTTTCGGGCTGACCGAAGTAGATCCGCGGGTACCACCGGCGGCACAGTTCCTTGATGGAGCTGACGTCGATCATGCGGTAGTGCAGGTAGGTGTCGAGGTCCGGCATGTCGCGGGCGATGAACCCACGGTCGGTGGCGATCGAGTTGCCGGCGAGCGGCGCCGTCCCGGCGACCGGCACGTGCTCGCGAATGTAGGCGAGCACCTGCTGCTCGGCCTCGGCGAGTGTGACCGTGGACTTCCGGACCTCGTCGGTCAGTCCCGAGTTCTCGTGCATCTTGGTCACCACGTCGGGCATGGCCGCGAGCGCGTCGTCGTCGGCGTGGATGACGATGTCGACACCCTCACCGAGCACGTTCAGCTCGCTGTCCGTGACCAGAGCTGCGATCTCGATCAGCTTGTCGGTGCCGAGGCGGAGCCCGGTCATTTCACAATCGATCCACACAAGTTTGTCCTGCACCAGGAACACAGTAGTCAAGTGGGTGACGGGATATGGTTTGCGGTGGACACTTTCTCCCGACGTGCGTGATCCGAGGAGGGCGTCGATGACCCAGCAATCGCAGGACGGCGGCGCGACCTCGACTCCGGCGGAAAGGGCAGCGGCGGCGCGGGCGGCAGCCGCCGAAGCGGCCAGGGTCGCGGCTGAGGCCGCAGCCGCTGCGGAGGCGGCGGAGAAGGAAGCCCGGGACGCGGAGGCTGAGGAGAATCGCGCTCCTGCAGGTGCCGCGGCCCCCTCCGGTGCCGCCGCGGACATCGCGGCCGGATACGCGTCGGAGGGTGCGGCTCTGGAGCTGGGGACCGTCGTTCTGGGCGGCGCCGTGGATCGGACGGCCCGGGTGCGTATCCCTCTCGCGACGATCAACCGGCACGGACTCGTCGCCGGCGCCACCGGGACGGGAAAGACGAAGACGCTGCAGGGTATTGCCGAGCAGTTGTCGGCTGCAGGGGTTCCCGTGGTGATGGCCGACGTGAAGGGCGACCTGTCGGGTCTGTCACAGCCGGGCGAGGCCACCGGCAAGATCACCGCCCGGGCGGCCGAGACCGGCGACGACCAGTGGCGGCCCGCGGGATCCCCCGTCGAATTCCTCTCGCTGGGAACGGAAGGCCTGGGTATCCCCGTCCGCGCGACCATCACCGCGTTCGGGCCGATCCTGCTCGCCAAGGTGCTCGGGCTCAACGAGACTCAGGAGTCCACGCTGGGGCTGATCTTCCACTGGGCCGACGTCCAGGGGCTCGCGCTGCTCGATCTGAAGGATCTGCGATCGGTCATCGCGCACCTCACCAGCGACGAGGGCAAGGCCGATCTGAAGGGCATCGGCGGCGTATCCCCGGCCACGGCCGGTGTGATCCTCAGGGCCCTCGTCAATCTCGAAGCCGACGGCGGCGACACGTTCTTCGGGGAACCCGAACTCGAGACCGAGGATCTGCTCCGGGTGATCGACGGCACGGGTGTGATCACGTTGTTCGAGTTGGGTGCCCAGGCCGCGCGCCCGGCACTGTTCTCCACCTTCCTGATGTGGGTGCTGGCGGATCTGTTCCAGACCCTGCCCGAGGAAGGCGATCTCGACAAACCCAAGCTCGTCTTCATCTTCGACGAGGCACACCTGCTGTTCGCGGACGCGTCGAAAGCGTTCCTGCAGCAGGTGGAACAGACCGTGAAGCTCATCCGCTCCAAGGGCGTGGGGGTGTTCTTCTGCACACAGTTGCCGACGGACGTCCCGAACGCGGTGCTGTCGCAACTCGGTGCCCGAATCCAGCACGCGCTGCGCGCATTCACGCCCGACGACCAGAAGGCGCTGACCAAAACGGTACGGACGTACCCGACCACCGGAAACTACGACCTCGAGAAGGCCCTCACGTCATTGGGCATCGGCGAGGCGATCGTGACGGTCCTGTCGGAACGGGGCGCGCCGACACCGGTGGCATGGACGAGGATTCGGCCTCCCCGTTCGCTGATGGACACCATCGGCAACGACGCGATCACGGCTGCGGCGTCGTCGAGCCCGCTGTATGCGAAGTACGGGCAGACTGTCGACCGGGAGTCGGCGTACGAGAAGCTGACGGCCAAGGTCGCCGGGGCGCCGGCCGCGGGCCCGGGCCTCGACCTGCCCCCGCTGCCCGACTTGCCGCCGCCGGCGCCCACACAGCCGGAGGAGCCGAACATGGCCGAGCAGATCCTCGGGAACTCCGCGGTGAAGAGCTTCCTCCGCTCGGCCGCGTCGGCCGCAGGCCGCGAGATCTCCCGCAGCATCTTCGGCACGGGGCGACGACGCAAGCGCTAGAAACGCTGGGCGAATGTACCTTTCAGCGCCTCGGCAGCGGTGAACGGTACATTCACCCGACGGTCAACTGCCCAGCTTCTTGTAGAACGTCCCGACGATCGGTGCGACCACCGCGCGCGGGCTGTACTGCCCGGCAACGGACATCGCCTTGCTGATGATGCCGGGCACGACGCGCATCTTGTTGTCGGCCAGGCCGTCGAGCGACACCTTGGCGGTGTATTCGCTGGAGATCCACAGGAAGTCGGGCACCAGCCTGTCCACGATCGACGCATCCGCCGGATCGGGCTCCTCGGTGCGCACCGGGCCGGGGGCCAGCAGGGTGACGTTCACTCCCGTCCCCTTGAGTTCGCCGCGCAGCGATTCGGAGAACGTGTTGACGAACGCCTTGCTGGCGGCGTAGGTGGCGTTGTGCGGGATGGGCATGTTGCCCGCCGCCGAGCCGACCATGAGGATCGCCCCGGACCCGCGTTCGATCATCCCGGGCAGCACCGCGAGGGTGAGGTCGTGCACCGCAACGGCGTTGAGTTCCACCTGGGCCCGCTCGTACGCGGGGTCGAGTCCGGCGACGGGCCCGAACGTGGCGATACCCGCGTTGTTGCACAGGACGCTGACCTCACGGCCCGCCAGTTCGGTGACGAGTGCGGCCCGCGCGTCCCGATCGGACAGGTCGCACGCGCGCACGTCGACCTCGACGCCGTACTGGTCGCGAAGGGTCCCGGCGAGTGACTCCATCACCTCGCCGCGGCGCGCGACGAGGATCAGGGAGTGGCCCCGGGAGGCCAGATCGGCGGCCAGCGCCTCGCCGATTCCGGACGAGGCGCCGGTCACGACGGCGCGGGCACTGGGGGTGGGGTTCGGCAAGCTCACGGTCAGCAGCGTAGTGCGTCAGATGCGGGCCGCGAGCCGGGTGCCCTGCTCGATGGCGCGCTTGGCGTCGAGTTCGGCGGCGACGTCCGCGCCCCCGATGACGTGGGTGGTGACGCCGGCGACGGTCAGGTCGTCGACGAGGTCACGCACCGATTCCTGGCCCGCGCAGATCACGACGTTGTCGACGGCGAGGGTGCGGGGCTTCTCCCGCTTGGCGCCGAACGTGATGTGCAGGCCGTCGTCGTCGATGCGCTCGTAGTTGACCCCGGACAGTTCCTGGACGCCCTTGCTCTTCAGCGCCGCACGGTGGACCCAGCCGGTGGTCTTCGCGAGTCCTGCGCCGATCCGGCCGCTCTTGCGTTGCAGCAGGTACACCTCACGCGGCGACGGTTCGGGAATGGGTGTGGTGAGCGCGCCCGCCGCGGCCTCGGGTTCGGTGACACCCCACTCCTGCTTCCATTCCTTCAGATCGAGAGTCGGGGAGTGCTCGTGGGTGAGGAACTCACTGACGTCGACGCCGATCCCGCCGGCCCCGATCACCGCGACCGACCGTCCGACGGGCTTGCCGCCCCGGACGACCTCCGGATACGTGAGCACCTTCGGATGGTCGATCCCCGGAATCGACGGGACGCGGGGCGTCACACCGGTCGCGACGATCACCTCGTCGTACGTGCCGACCAGCTCGGCCGCGGTGACGCGGGTGTCGAGCCGGACGTCGACATCGGCGAGCGGCAGCTGGCGGGTGTAGTACCGAATGGTCTCCGCGAACTCCTCCTTGCCGGGAATCTTGCGGGCGATGCCGAACTGGCCGCCGATCTCCGAATCCGCCTCGAACAGGGTCACCGAGTGGCCGCGCTGGGCCAGCCCGAGCGCCGCGGACAGTCCCGCGGGGCCTGCGCCGACGACGGCGACCCGCTTCGCGGTCCGGGTGGGGGAGAGTGTCAGTTCCGTCTCCCTGCCTGCCCGCGGATTCAGCAGGCACGACACGTGCTTGCGGACGAAGGCGTGGTCGAGGCACGCCTGGTTGCACGCGATGCACGTGTTGATCTCGTCGGGGGTGCCCGCCTCCGCCTTCCGCACCCAGTCGGGGTCGGCGAGCATCGGGCGTGCCATCGAGATCAGCTGTGCGTCACCGCGGGTCAGGATCTCCTCGGCGACCTCGGGCATGTTGATCCGGTTCGACGCGGCCACGGGGATCGTCACGTGCTTCTCGAGTTTGCCGGTGATGTCGGCGAACGCGGCCCGCGGTACCGACGTCACGATCGTGGGGACACGCGATTCGTGCCAGCCGATGTCGGTGTTGATGATGGTTGCGCCCGCCGCCTCCACTTCCTGTGCCAGCGCGACGATCTCGTCCCAGGTCTGACCGCCTTCCACGAGGTCGGCCATCGACAGGCGGAAGATGATGATGAAGTCCGGGCCGACCGCCTTGCGCGTGCGGCGGACGATCTCGACGGCCATCCGGCGGCGGTTCTCGGGAGTCCCACCCCACTCGTCGGTGCGCTTGTTGGTGCGCTCGCACAGGAACTGGTTGACGAAGTAGCCTTCACCGCCCATGATCTCGACGCCGTCGTAATTCGCCTGCTGCGCGAGCCGTGCGCAGCGAACGAAGTTGCGGATCTGCCAGCGGACGCCCCGGCCCGTGAGTTTGCGGGGCCGGAACGGGTTGATCGGGGCCTTGATCGACGAGGCGGAGACACTGAACGGCTGGTAGCTGTACCGGCCGGCGTGCAGGATCTGCAGGGCGATTTTGCCGCCTTCGTCGTGCACCGCCGTCGTGATCGCGCGGTGCCTGCGGGCCTCGACACGGTTGGTGAGCTTCGCGCCGAACGGCAACAGCCAGCCCGTCCGGTTGGGCGCGTAACCGCCGGTGACGATCAGCGCGACCCCTCCGCGGGCGCGCTCGGCGAAGTACTCCGCCAGCCGGGGGACGTCCTTGGCGCGGTCCTCGAGTCCGGTGTGGATGGAGCCCATGATCACCCGGTTCTTCAGCGTCGTGAAGCCGAGGTCGAGAGGGGCGAGCAGCTGGGGAAACTGTGTCATTGGCGGCGTGTCCTTATCGTGAGAGCGCGTCGAGTACTTCTTGACACCAGTCGGCGAACCCCTCCTCGACGCGGATTCCGCCGCGCAGGACGAGGTACTGGTGCAGGGCTGCRCCGGAGAGCTGGTCCGGTGCGGGAAAGTCGCGTTTTTCGATCATGCGGTAGACCTCGAGCCGGGTGGCGTGGCCGTCGCGGTGGCGGGCGACCTCGGCCGTGAGTGCGGCGACGTCACCGTGTCGAGCGKCGCGGATCTTCACTGCCAGCTCGTTGCGCAGGTGGTTGGGCTCGGTGGGTTCGGCGATCCATCGCGCGAGTTCCGCGCTTCCGGCCGCACTGACCCGGTACACCTTCTTGTCGGGTCGGCCGTCCTGCGCCACCACCTCGGCGTCGACCCATCCCGCCTCGTCCATGCGTTTGAGGACGCGGTAGATCTGCTGGTGGGTGGCGCTCTGGAAGAAGCCGATGGACTTGTCGAACCGGCGCGCCAATTCGTAACCCGAGCCGGAGTGCTCGGTCAGGGAGACGAGAAGCGCATGTTCGAGTGCCACGAACCGAAGTATGTATGCAACGAGGTGCGTATGCAACTGAGTGCACACTAAGTTCTTCCGTCCGAACGGGACGCTCGTCGCGTCAGACCGCACGAACTCTCCGTTCACTCGCATAGGCTCGCGGGCATGAGCACCGACGTTCGTCCGCCGGCCGGGATCGGCGAGGCCGCGACGCGCAGACAGGTTGTCGCGTGGGGGCTGTGGGACTGGGGTTCGGCGGCCTTCAACGCCGTGATCCTCACGTTCGTCTTCTCCGTGTACCTGACGGACGCCGTGGGTGAGGACCTGCCGGGGTCGATCTCCGCGAGCACGTGGCTGGGATGGTCGCTCGGCATCGCGGGCTTCCTCATCGCCGTGCTCGCCCCCGTCACCGGTCAGCGATTCGACGCCGCGGGACGACGCAAATGGGCGCTCGGCGTTCTCACCTTCGCGACGGTCGGGTGCATGGCGGCGATGTTCCTCGTCCGCGACTCCTATCAGTACCTGTGGCTCGGACTGGTGCTGCTCGCTGCAGGTTCGGTGATCTTCGAACTGGCCGGCGTCCCGTACAACGCGATGCTCAGGCAGGTGTCCACGCCGGCGAACATCGGCCGGGTGTCCGGGTTCGGCTGGGCGATGGGCTATTTCGGTGGGATCGTGCTCCTGCTGCTGTGCTACTTCGGATTCATCGCCGGTGACGGTGACACTCGCGGATTCCTCGGACTCACCACCGACGGCGGCCTGAACATCCGGATGGTCGCGCTGCTGGCCGCCGTCTGGTTCGCGGTCTTCGCTATCCCCGTCCTGCTGAAGGTCCCCGAGCTGGCCCGTCCGCACGCAGACCCGGGCGCGGACAAGGCCGGCTTCCTCGAGTCGTACCGGGTGCTGTGGCGTGATCTGCGCGACCTCTGGGCCGCCGACCGGCGCACCGTGTACTTCCTGGTGGCGAGCGCGCTGTTCCGCGACGGACTGGCCGGTGTCTTCACCTTCGGCGCAGTCCTCGCCGTCAACGTCTACGGCATCAGCGCGGGTGAAGTGCTGCTGTTCGGCGTCGCGGCCAATGTCGTCTCCGCGCTCGGCGCGCTCACCGCAGGCCGGTTCGACGACCGGATCGGCCCGAAGACCGTGATCATGGCGTCCCTGATCGCGATGATCGTCGTCGGTGTCGTCCTCACGGCGGTGTCGGGACCGGTCATGTTCTGGATCTTCGGACTGCTGCTGTGCCTGTTCGTCGGTCCCGCACAGTCGTCGGCGCGCACATTCCTGGCCCGGATCACACCGCCCGGCCGGGAGGGCCAGATGTTCGGTCTCTACGCGACCACCGGTCGCGCGGTGTCGTTCCTCTCGCCCACCCTATTCGGGTTGTTCGCCTGGTGGTTCGCGGCGGATCGGGCCGGAATCATCGGCCTGGTGATCGTGCTCGGGATCGGGCTCGCCGCGCTGACGGTGGTGAAGGCGCCCGAGCGCGACTAGCGCCGCGCGCGATTGTCGTCGATCCGGAGCTTCTCCGGGAACAGCCGCCGCTGCGTCAGCCAGCCCGCTGCCGCCACGACGATCCAGATCAGTGTGGCGAAGAACTGCTGGGTGCCCTCGTTCGGATCCTCCAAGAAACCCAGCGGGGGGACGGCGAGGCCGAGTCCGGTCAGCACCAAGCTGGCGCCGCCGAGTGCGGTGAGCCACAGCAGCGCCCGCGCCCGGAACCGGTCGGCGACGAACCCGCAGGCGACGGCGAGCGCGACGATCACGATTCCGCTCAGGATCCAGCTGGCGTCATCCGGTTGCAGAACGCGACTGAGCTTCGCTCCGATCACCGCGCCCGCGATGATTCCGATGAAGAATGCGGCGAACTTGAAGACCAGAGTGGTGGCCGCCCACACCACGACCGCACCGATCGCCGCGACCAGGAACGTCGTTCCGAGCGACAGCGACAGCAGGTCGGACACGAGCCAGCCGAGGCCGAATCCGGAGGCGAGAACGGCGACGTGCAGTGAACCGACACCGGCGAAGCACAGAACGGCGCCGACCAGAAGGATTGCGATGCCACTCATGGTGCCCTCCCAGGGTGCACGAGACGACTAGTGCCATCAAACCAGAACGAACGCCCCGTCGAGGGGAACAGCGGATTTCAGTTCGGTGTGGTTCCGGTGCGGGTGCGGATCGCGTCCGCGAGAGCGTCGGGACGCTGCTCCGGGATCCAGTGCGTGACGCCGTCGAGTACGACGAATTCGTACGGCGCATCGACGAACTCGCCGCACCGCTCGGCCGCCGCGCGACCCATTGCGATGTCGCCGGTGCTCCAGACGTACGTCGTGGGAACGGTGACGGCGGGTGTCTCCGCGAAGTCGCTCGTCATCGCCCGGTACCAGTTCAGCGCGGCGGTCAGCGCTCCCGGTTCGCCGAGCAGTGCGACGTGCTCGTCGACGAGTGCCGGCGCGACGACGTCGCCGAACATCGCGCGCAGCGCCTGCGCGTCGTCGCGGAGCAGGACCCGTTCGGCCTTGCCCTCCATTCTCAGGAGGCGGATGTAGGAGGAGCGTTCCTTCTGATCTGCGTCCTCGCGCAACGCCCAGCCGAACGCGGCGGGATGGGGCACCGAGACGGTGGTGAGCGAGGTGATCCGGTCAGGGTGCCGCGCCGCGACGATCCACGCCACGGCGGCGCCCCAGTCGTGGCCGACGAGATGCGACGTGTCGAGGCCGAGCGCGTCGAGGAGCCCGACGACGTCCGCGACGAGGTGGTCGATCCGGTAGGAGTCGACTCCGTCGGGTCGCGCACCGGGCGAGTAGCCGCGCTGGTTCGGCGCGTACGTCCGCAGACCGGACTCGTTCAGCAGAGCGCTCACGGGGGCCCAGGATGCGGCGCTCTCCGGGAACCCGTGCAGCAGAACGACGGGGGCCCCGTCGTCCGGACCGCTGATCGTGACGTCGAACGTCAGGTCGCCGAGGGTGACGTGCGCGTGTTCCGAGGTTGACAACATGCCCCCACCGTACGGCGGTCGACCTACTTCTTTCCGGGATTCCACCCGCTCATGCCGAGCATGATCAGGCGCAGTTGCCGCTCGGCGCGCGCGACGACCTCGGCCTCGCTTCGGCTTCCGGGGCGATCGGCCTCGAGGAGATCCACGACGACCGCGAACATGGTGGACACGATGAGGTCGGCCGCCATCTCCAGGTCGTCGTGGTCCCAGGTCTGCAAGCCGTCGATGCGGGACAGATCGACCGTGAGTTCGCTGACGAACAGCTTCATCTCGGTCGCGATCGCACGGCGAATTTCCGGGACACCGCCGTAGCGTTCGCGGCTGAGGAACCGGAACTGCGCCTCGTGGGTGCGGACCTGCCGCACGAGGATGTCGAGCGACGCGCCTGCACTCTTGGTGCTCGGGGTGCGGCGGGCGTCGCGCAGCATCTGCCGCAGAATCCGCATGCCCTCCTCGACGAGCACCACGCCGAGTTCCTCGATGGACGCGAAATGGCGGTAGAACGCGGTGGGCACGATTCCCGCGGTGCGGGCGATCTCGCGCAGGCTCACGCCGGCGAAACTGCGGTCCGCCATCAGTTCGAGCGTGCCGTCGAGGAGGGCCTTCCTCGTGCGCTCCTTCCGCGCTGCCCTGCTCTCGGGTTCGGCGCCGGTCGACTGACTCACGGCAGTGAGTGTATTCGCGGGGGAGAGCACCGCCACCACCTCCGGGTGTTCGCGTTCGTCGTCCGGCATGCGCATCCGATCCCCGCCTCGAGTGTGCGTGCGGTCACATTGTGATTGACAAGTTCCTGTCTCCCTCTGTCACACTATTGTCAGTGTACAACCGTGCACTCAAATGGAGGAGGCTGACGTGTCAGTTGCCCACACCAGTCGTCCGGCGGAGGGACGCAGGTTCTCGCTGCTGTCGTTGTTCGAGGCGATGGCCACTCCGCACCAGCTCGACCGCTACCTCGAACTCGTCACGCCGATGGTCACCGTGCGCGACCTTCGCGCCGAAGTCGTCGAGGTCCGGCGGTCCACGGCCGACACCGTCACTCTCACGCTGCGCCCCACCCGCCAGTGGCGTGGATTCCGCGCGGGGCAGTTCGTGCAGGTGGGGGTCGTGATCGACGGGGTTCGGCACACCCGCTGCTACTCGCCTGCCAATGCACAGTCGTCCACCGACGGGCACGTCGAGTTGACGATCAAGGCGCATCCCGACGGGCTCGTCTCGCAGTACCTGCACGCGCAGGCGCGCCCCGGACTCGTGCTCGACCTGTCTCAGGCCGCGGGCGAATTCACCCTTCCGTCTCCTCGTCCGCGCCGGCTGCTGCTGGTGAGCGGAGGCAGCGGAATCACCCCGGTTCTGTCGATGCTGCGCACCCTCGTCGACGAGGGGCACGTCGGAAGCATCACTTTTCTGCACTACGCGTACACCGAAAACGATGTCGCGTACCTAGACGAGTTGCGCGCACTCGTGGACGCGAACGCCAACGTCTCCCTCGTACTGGCGTACACCGATCAGGAGGCCGGCGGGCACCTGCACGGGTTCTTCGGTCAGGAGCACCTCGACGCGGTGGCGCCCTGGTACGCCGACGCGGAGACGTTCCTGTGCGGCCCACCCGGACTGATGCGTGGCGTCCGGGAGGTATACCGCGAACTCGGCATCGAGGACCGTCTGCGCACCGAGGAGTTCGCTCCCGCCGCAGCCCCGGTGGAGGGGGAGGCCGGCGGCGCGGTGTCCTTCACCGCCAGCGGCGTCACCGCGGACAACTCCGGTGCGACACTGCTCGAACAGGCGGAAGCCGCCGGACTCCATCCGGAGTACGGCTGCCGGATGGGCATCTGCTTCTCCTGCACCACGGTGAAGACATCGGGGTGCACCAGGAACGTCCGCACCGGCGATACCGACACCGACCCGGACAAGGCGATCCAACTGTGCGTCTCGGTTCCGGTGGGCGACGTCGCCCTCGACATCTGACTTTCACGACATCAACGTTTGGAGACCGACATGTTTGGACTCTCACTCTCGTTTCTCCCGTTCGTCGGCGGCACCGACGGTTCCCGTAACGCCGCCCCGGTGGTGCTCAGCCACGACCAGGTCGAAGAGATCGGCAGGGAACTGGACGCCCTCCGCGACCGGACGGTTGCGGACCTCGGCGCCGAGGACCGCGAATACATCTACAAGATCATCAAGGCGCAGCGGGGATTCGAGGTCGCAGGCCGCGGTCTGATGTATCTCGGCTTCTTCCCGCCGGCCTGGATCGCCGGCGTCGGCGCCCTCGGCGTGTCGAAGATTCTCGACAACATGGAGATCGGCCACAACGTCATGCACGGTCAGTACGACTGGATGCGTGAACCGGGCCTGAACTCCCGGGTGTTCGAATGGGACACCGTCTGCCCTGCCGATCAGTGGAAGCATTCCCACAACTACATGCACCACACGTACACCAACATCCTCGGCCGGGACCGGGACATCGGCTACGGCATCCTGCGGATCGACGAGGCGCAGAAATGGAACCCCTACTACCTGGGGAACCCGGTCTACGCCTTCTTCCTGATGATGCTTTTCGAGTGGGGCGTCATGATGCACGACCTGGAAGCGGAGAACGTGATCCAGGGCAAGCGCAAGTGGCACGACGTCAAGCCGCTGCTGAGGGGCTGGTGGCGCAAGGCCGGCCGGCAGGTGCTCAAGGACTACGTGATCTTTCCCGCGCTCACCGGGCCGCTGTTCGTCCCGACACTGCTCGGCAACGTGACCGCCAACCTGATCCGCAACGTGTGGGCCTACTCGATCATCTTCTGCGGCCATTTCCCCACCGGCGTGCAGAGTTTCACCGAGGACGAGACCGCGGAGGAAACCCGCGGCGAGTGGTACGTCCGGCAGATGCTCGGCAGCGCGAACATCGAAGGGAGCCCGCTGTTCCACATCATGTCGGGCAACCTGTCGCACCAGATCGAGCACCATCTGTTCCCGGACCTGCCTGCCCACCGGTATCCGGAGATGGCACCCGTCGTGAAGGCGCTGTGCGAGAAGCACGGGTTGCCGTACAACACCGGTGGCTTCTTCAAGCAGATCGGCTCCGTGTGGGGGAAGATCTTCACGTTCGCACTGCCGCCCGGTCTCGTCTCGTCCGACACCCCTCCCGGTGTTATCGTCGAGCGGCAGAAGACTGCAGCCTGAGAGGCGAAAACACATGGTGGGGAAGTTCGAGCGGCGCAAGGACACCGTGCAGGAACTGACGGAGTCCGCGGCCACGCACGTGGGCAAGATCGCGACGATCATCGCGGGCGCCGTCCGGGACGTCACCCGGGAGATCGGCGACTGGGTATCCGACGGAATCGAGATGCGCGAGGCCGCGAAGAAGGCCCGCGAAGACGAGGGCGAGGGCGAGACGGTCGACTGAGTAACCGGCCGGCGCGTATCGACCCAGGGTAGAGATCGGGCCGCCGGGGGTGCGTTCATGGCACCCTCGGCGGCCTTTCTGCGGGCGGGGCTGAGGCCGATGCTGGTTGCAGCACGAAAACCGCCCCCCGAAAGGAACCCATGTCTCCCACCATGATCTCCACCACGGCGCGCATCGCCGTCGCCGGATTTGCGGCCCTTGCCATTTCGCTGACCGGTGCCGCAGGTATGGCCTCGGCCAAGCCGATCTGCGAGACCGGCTGTTCCCAGCCCCTGCCCAACAAGAACCCCAGGCCCGACGTCAAGCAGATGTGCTGGGTCGAATGGGGTCAGACACAGTGTCAGGTGAGCTGACGCGCTCGTGCTGTCGGAGCGTGGGGCGTGGCGTCGACGGCCAGGCCCTGACCCTACGTTGCTTCTAGATGACGCCCAGCGAGATCATGGCGTCGGCGACCTTCACGAAACCGGCGATGTTCGCGCCGTGCACGTAGTCGCCCGGCATGCCGTACTCGGCGGCCGTGGCGACAGTCCGTTCGTGGATGCCGCGCATGATCCCGGCCAACCGCTCGTCGGTGTACTCGAAGCCCCACGAGTCGCGGGATGCGTTCTGCTGCATCTCGAGTGCCGACGTCGCGACCCCGCCCGCGTTGGCCGCCTTGCCCGGCGCGAATGCCACGGCGGCATCGCGGAACACCTGGACGCCCTGCGGGGTGGTGGGCATGTTCGCGCCCTCCGCCACCGCCTGCACACCATTCGTGACCAGGGTCTTGGCTGCTGATTCGTCGAGTTCGTTCTGGGTGGCGCAGGGGAGCGCGACGTCGCACGGCACATCCCAGATGGAACCGTTCGGCACGAACCGGGCGTGCGGCACGGTGTCCGCGTATTCGCTGATCCGTCCCCGCCGCACCTCCTTGATCTCTTTCAGGAGGTCGAGGTCGATGCCCTTCTCGTCGACGACGTATCCCGCGGAATCGGAGGCTGCGATCGCGATTCCGCCGAGTTGGTGCACCTTTTCGATCGCGTAGATCGCGACGTTCCCGGAACCGGAGACGACGACGGCCTTGCCGTCGAGTGAACTGTTCGCGGTCTTCAGCATCTCGGCGACGAAGTAGGCGACGCCGTACCCCGTGGCCTCCCGACGCACCTGCGAGCCGCCCCAGGTGAGTCCCTTGCCGGTGAGAACGCCCGACTCGTACGAGTTGGTGAGGCGTTTGTACTGGCCGAACAGGTAGCCGATCTCGCGACCGCCGACCCCGATGTCACCTGCGGGGACGTCGGTGTATTCCCCGATGTGGCGATGCAGTTCGGTCATGAACGACTGGCAGAAGCGCATGACCTCGGCTTCGGAACGGCCCTTGGGGTCGAAGTCGGAGCCGCCTTTGCCGCCGCCGATCGGAAGCCCGGTGAGGGCGTTCTTGAAGATCTGCTCGAATCCGAGGAACTTCACGATTCCCAGGTTCACGCTGGGGTGAAACCGCAGCCCACCCTTGTAGGGGCCGAGCACGCTGTTGTACTGCACGCGGAAACCGCGGTTCACGTGCACGTTGCCGGAATCGTCGACCCACGGCACCCGGAAGATGATCTGACGTTCGGGCTCGCACAGCCGCTCGATCAGTCCGGAATCGGCGTAGTGCGGACGGTGCTCGAGCACGACCTGGAGCGATTCGAAGACCTCCGCGGCGGCCTGGTGGAACTCGGGTTCTCCGGCGTTCCGCAGACGGACCTGCTCGTAGATCTCTGCTACCCGGTCGCGCGTTGACACAGACCACCCCTGCCTTACGTGTGAGGACTTCTTTACCTGACGTTTACATCGGAAACTATAGACCGGTGTCAGGACGTCCTGTATCGGGCCGTGCCGGCAGCTCAGGATTCTCGTCGCGGTGCGCGGGAATGCATTGCGACAGCGGTGTTCTCGACCGCTTCGCCGCAGTGCGCGCAGCGGTGTTCCAGTTCCAGCGAGTGCCCGCACTCGTGCACGAGCACCGACGGAGCCTCGTCGACGGCCCATTTGCTGCCCCACTGGAACAGGGAGAGCAGCAGTGGCCGCAGGTCCTCGCCCGCGGGGGTGAGGTGGTACTCGAAGCGCGGTGGATGCTCGGAGTACTGCCTGCGTTCGATGACGCCGACCTCCTCCAGCTTGCGCAGCCGCGCGGTGAGGATGTCGCGCGAGACGCCGATGTAGCCCGCGATCCGGTCGAAGCGGTGCACCCCGTAGGACAGTTCCCGGATCACCAGCATCGACCAGCGGTCGCCGATCAACTCCATGGTGGCGGCGATGGCGCAGGGCCTCGGCGTCAGGGGCATGCGGTCCATGACGATCTCGGGTGTTGCTGGCTGGGTGTCGCCGTTGCTCATGCTTTCCATCATAGAGGGTTGTGTTTTCCAACTGATAGGGGTTACTGTCGTCGACATAGTTAGTTGGAAAAGCAGACTTACTCACTCGAAGGGGTCGTCATGACCACGATTCAAGATCGAACGGTGCTGGTCACCGGGGCCAATCGCGGGCTCGGCCGGGCCTTCGTCGCCGAGGCGCTCGCACGAGGAGCGCGCACGGTCTACGCGTCGGCGCGCGACACGTCCACGATCGACGGGCACCCGCGGGTCGTGCCGGTCCAACTGGATGTCACGAACCCCGAATCAGTCTATGCCGCAGCGGAACTCGTCGGGGATCTCGGCGTGCTGATCAACAACGCCGGGATCCTCGTCGGCGAGTCGCCGCTCACGGGCGATCTCGACGGGATGCGCCGTGAACTCGAAACCAACCTCTACGGCCCGCTCAACGTGACACGCGCGCTCGCACCGATCATCGCCGCCAACGGCGGTGGCGCGATCCTCAACGTGCATTCCGTGCTGTCGTGGCTGGCGATCGGCGGCTCCTACAGCGTCTCGAAGGCCGCCCTGTGGAGCGCCACCAACGCCATGCGCGCCGAACTCGCGGCGCAGAACATCCAGGTGGTCGGGCTGCATCTCGGCTACATGGACACTGACATGACGAGTGGTCTGGACGTGCAGAAGATCTCCGCGGCCGAGGTCGCACGACTGGCCTTCGACGGCATCGAGTCCGGCGCCCACGAGGTGCTCGCCGACGACACCACCCGCACCGTCAAGGCGGCGCTGTCYGGCGACCTCGACGTCCTCTATCCGCAGCCGGCGCAGCGGGGAGCCGCATAGTGAGGCCGTACGGAAACGGTGAGGTGTCGACGGTCGAGAGCCTGCCGGACGCCGGCGAGTGGGGCGAGATCCGGTCGAAGATCGTCGAATGGCACGACCCGGCAGGTCCGGCGCGCACGGCCCGGGAACTCGACGGCCTCACCTACCTGCGGGCAATCCTCGACGGCAGCGTTCCGGCGCCGCCCATCGCCAGCCTGATGAATCTGCGGTTTCTCGAGGCCGAACCCGGGAGGGTGGTCTTCGCGCTCGATCCCGACGAGTCACAGTACAATCCGATCGGCGCCATCCACGGCGGCGCCGTGTGCACGCTGCTCGATTCGGTCGCCGGCTGCGCCGTGCACACCACGTTGCCCGCCGGGTGGGGGTACACCTCGGTCGAGATCAAGGTCAACTACATCCGCGGGGCGACCCGCGACTCCGGGGCGCTCACTGCCACCGGTGTCGTGAAGAAGGCGGGCCGCCGCATCGCCTTCGCGGAAGGGGAGGTCACCGACTCGCAGGGCCGCCTGGTGGCCACCGCCACCAGCACGCTGCTGGTGTTCGAGGTTCCACCACAGGGCTGACGCAGGACGGTCGGGAAACCCGCCACCCGCGGAGGGGAGTGGCGGGTCCCGATGCACCGTTGCCCCGTCGGGTTGGGGCGATGCGTGAACAAGACTAATCAGTCGGTTTGCTACGCGCGAGTACGGGACACCGCCGCCGGTCGAAGCAGCCCTACGGCATACCGAAGTTTGATGTACTGAATTCCGTCCTCATCAGCGTCATTGCCGGAGCGGTCAAGGAAGGCACACCCATGGGCACGATCACCACGCAGGACGGTACGGAGATCTTCTACAAGGACTGGGGAACCGGTCAACCCATCGTGTTCAGCCACGGCTGGCCGCTGTCGGCCGACGACTGGGACGCCCAGATGCTGTTCTTCCTCCAGCACGGCTATCGAGTCATCGCCCACGACCGGCGCGGGCACGGACGCTCCACGCAGACCGGCGACGGCCACGACATGGACCACTACGCCGACGACCTCGCGGAGTTGACCGCACACCTGGACCTCCACGACGCCATCCACGTCGGCCACTCGACCGGCGGCGGCGAGGTCGCGCACTACCTCGCGCGACACGGCGAGAGCCGAGTGTCGAAGGCCGCACTGATCAGCGCGGTGCCGCCGCTGATGGTGAAGACGGAGGCGAACCCGGGCGGCCTGCCCAAGGCCGTGTTCGACGATCTGCAGGCGCAACTCGCGGCCAACCGTTCCGTCTTCTACCGCGACCTGCCGTCGGGGCCGTTCTACGGATTCAACCGGCCGGGCGTGGAGTCCTCGGAGGCGATCATCGAGAACTGGTGGCGGCAAGGGATGATGGGCGGGGCCAAGGCCCACTACGACGGCATCGTCGCCTTCTCGCAGACCGATTTCACCGAAGACCTGAAGAAGATCACGGTGCCGGTGCTCGTGATGCACAGCGAGGACGACCAGATCGTTCCCTACGCCGACGCCGGACCCCTGTCCGCGAAACTTCTCGCCAACGGGACGTTGAAGACGTACAAGGACTTCCCCCACGGCATGCCCACCACGCAGGCGGAGACGATCAACGCCGACCTGCTGGCCTTCCTGAAGGGCTGACGCCGGTGTTCCGATCGTCGTGAGACGCGTGTCCCGCCTCGCTCGCCGTACCGGATGCATCGCGGCGCTCGGGTGCGTCGTGGTGTCCGGTTGTGGCACCGCGGCGGACGGCCCCGCGCCCACGACGACTCCGACGGCGACTGCGGGCAGATTCGTTCCCGGTGCCGGTGACCGTTCCGGGTTGGTCGATATCGGTGGGGGCCGCGGCATCTATCTCGAGTGCCGCGGTTCCGGTTCGCCCACGGTCGTGCTCGTCTCCGGGGCCGGGGTCGCCGCCGACAATTGGAGTTACACGGGCGACCCCACAGATCAGACGACCCCGCCCGTCCGCACCGAGCTCGCCGTACACCCCGACATCGCGAAGTTCACCAGAGTATGTGCCTACGACCGTCCCGGCACGGAGCAGATGGACGGCACCGCGAGCCGATCGACCGGCGTGACGCAACCGACCACTGCGCAGGGCGACGCGGCAGATCTTCGTGCCTTGCTGACGGTCGCCGAGTTGGAGGGACCCCATGTGCTGGTCGGACACTCCTGGGGCGGAATGATCGCGTCGGCGTACGCCAGGACCTATCCGGACGACGTGTCCGGTCTCGTCCTCGTCGATCCGGGATCGCAGTATCTGCAATCGACATTGCCGCCTGCCGTGTGGGACCAGTGGATGCGGGACATCGAGACGAACGGCCGGAACCATCCCGGTGCGGAGACACCCGACTATCCCGCCACGCTCGCGGCGCTCGAGACCATGCCCCCGCTGCCTGCGATGCCCGCCGCCGTCCTGACTTCGGACGAGCCGTTCGACTATCTCGGGATCGGCGACGCCGACACGTACTGGCCGCAGTGGCTCGACGCCGCCGCGCTCCTCTCGACTGCCCTCGATGCCACCCACATCACGCAGACCGGCAGCGGTCACTTCATCGAGAACGAGAATCCCGCCCTCGTGGTCGAGCAGATCTGCTCCGTGATCGCCCCGGCAACGAGTTGCCCCGGTTCGTGAGGGCCGGGCTCGGGCGGACGGGCACCCCCGATCCCTGACTGTGCAGGTGATCGGGGGTTTTCGCCGTCTGACGCTCCGTCGAACGAGTGCCCCCGGCAGGATTCGAACCTGCGACCAAGAGATTAGAAGGCTCTTGCTCTATCCCCTGAGCTACGGAGGCGCGCAGCAAATATTACCTGCCGCCCCGAGTGCTCCGACCGGGGCTGGGGGGTGTGYGTCACGAGCCCAGGACCGCCGCGCAGAGCAGGAGTCCCGCCAGAACGATCTCGACGACGAAATAGAACCACACGGGGTAGAACCGGGTCGGCCGGTCGGTGAGGGCGGCCACGATCCGGCCGAATGCCATCCCCAGCAGGGCGACGGCCACCGTCACCGCGGCGACGGATCGGATGCCGTGGGCGTCGAAGGCCGCGAAAAAGAGCAGGCCCGCCACCGCGACACCGAAGCCGCCGTAGACCGCGCGCACCTCGGCGCGGGCCGTCGCCGAATCCGCGGTCAGACCGAACGGTGCGACCAGGCGGGCGGGCAGGGCGAGCCCGTAGACGCCCATGCCCGCGAAGAACAGTGCCACCACGATGATCAGAAACTCCGCCATCTCAGCCTCTCGTTTCCCTGCGACACGTCCCTGTCGACGGTAGCCGGAACCGAGACGGACCCTCGCGTCTCCGACGGCCTGTCGTAGGTCCTACCCTTGATGTATGGCTACACCCCAGCTCGCGGCGTCCGACCCGGCTTCGAAACCCCCGAATCGTGCCGATTCGACCGCCCTGTTCGTCGTCGGCGGTCTCATCGCCGGCCTGGTAGCGGCAATCGTCGTCGGACTCTCCGCTGCTCAGGCGCTCGTGCTGCTGGGAATTCCGGATCCCGGACCGATCACCACCTACGGATTGCCCGCCATGCGGGCCGTGTCGGAGATCGCTGCCGTCATCACGATCGGATCGTTGCTGCTCGCCGCGTTCTTCGTGCCACCGCAGAAGTCCGGCGTCCTCGACGTGGACGGCTACCGCGCCGTCCGCACCGCGTCGTACGCCGCGATCGTGTGGGCGGCGACCGCCCTCGTCCTCGTCCCGTTGACGCTGTCGGACACGTCCGGGCAACCCTTCGCCGAAGCGGTCAAGCCGGCCAACATCTTCAATTCGATCGATCAGGTCGAACTCGCCGGCGCCTGGCGCTGGACCGCGATCATCGCCATCGTCCTCGCGATCGCCTCCCGGCTCGTGCTGCGCTGGTGGTGGACGCCGATCCTGCTGGTCGTCGGCATCCTCGGACTGATGCCGCTCGCGTTGACCGGGCACTCGTCCTCGGGCGGTTCGCACGACATGGCGACGAACAGCCTGATCCTGCACCTCGTGGCGGCCTCGCTGTGGGCGGGCGGTCTGTTCGCTCTCCTCGCCCACGCGCGTCGGCGCGGCGCCTACACCGACGTCGCGGCGCGCAGGTTCTCCGCGGTCGCGACCGTCTGCTTCGTCGTCATGGCGGTCAGCGGTGTCGTGAACGCTCTCGTCCGCGTCCAGATCGGCGACCTCGTCGACACCACGTACGGACGCCTGGTGGTCGCGAAGATCGTGGCCCTCGTCGTACTCGGTGTGTTCGGGTGGGCGCAGCGTCGCCGGGCGCTGCCCGCACTGCAGAAGGATCCGACGAAACGCGGCAACCTGATCCGCTTCGCCGGTGCGGAGGTCATGGTCTTCGCCGCGACGATCGGTCTCGCCGTGGGACTCGGCCGCACGCCCCCGCCGCCCCCGACCGCGGCGCCCACCCTCACGGAGGTGGAACTCGGCTACAACCTGGCGGGGCCGCCCACGTTCGCTCGCTTGATGCTGGACTGGCGATTCGACCTCCTCTACGGCACCGCCGCGATCGTGCTGGCCGTCGTGTACGCGCTCGGACTGCGCAAACTGCGGCGGCGCGGCGACCGCTGGCCCGTCGGCCGGACCGTCGCCTGGATGTGCGGGTGCGTGGTGCTGCTGATCGCCACGTCGTCGGGTGTCGGTCGCTACTCGCCGGCCGTGTTCAGCGTGCACATGGGCGCTCACATGGCGCTGTCCATGCTGGCGCCGGTTCTCCTGGTGCTCGGTGCCCCGATCACGCTCGCCCTGCGCGCCCTCGATCCCGCGGGCAAGAACGGTGTGCCGGGACTGCGCGAATGGATCCTGACCGCGCTGCACAGCCCGTTCTCCCGGTTCATCACGCACCCCGTCGTCGCGGCGGTGCTGTTCGTGGGCGGTTTCTACGCCCTGTACCTCGGCGGGATCTTCGAGGCCGCCGTCGACTCCCACTCCGCGCACGTCCTGATGAACCTGCACTTCCTGCTGAGCGGCTACCTCTTCTACTGGGTCGCGATCGGCATCGACCCGTCGCCGCGCAAGCTGCAACCGGTGACGAAGCTCGCGATGGTGTTCGGCTCCCTGCCGTTCCACGCCTTCTTCGGCGTCGCGCTGATGAGCATGGGCGCCGTGATGGGCGAGTGGTACTACCGATCGCTCGGACTCGGCTGGAACGCCGACCTGGTGGGTGACCAGCAACTGGGCGGCAGCATTGCCTGGGCCACCGGTGAGATCCCGCTGGTGCTGGTGATGATGGCGCTGCTCATCCAGTGGTCCCGCAGCGACGGCCGCACGGCGCGGCGGGTCGACCGGGCCGCGGACCGGGACGACGACGCGGATCTGGCCGCGCACAACGCGATGTTCGCGGAGTTGGCGCGACGGGACCGCGAGGCCGGGCGCTGACCGTTAGCACGCCGCCCCGACACGTTCGGGGCTCCCGGGGCCGTTTTCGCGGTTCCATCCACAACCGCTCGATTTCTCCACAGATGTCCGCTGCAGGCCGAAAACGGCGCCGCCGGACGGCACGCTGTGAGTGAAGGCACCTTGCCGCACTCACAGGGGGTAGACGTCATGTACGAAACACACGGCACCGTCGTCGGAACGGTCATCACCAGCCCGGTCGCCCGGTCGAACGCCGCCGGTGACGAGTTCCTCAGTTTCCGGATGGCGAGCACGGTCCGGCGCCGCGACCACGCGACGGGGGAGTGGCGTGACGGGAGCACGCTCTACCTCACGGTGACCTGCAGGCGACGGCTGATGGCCGGCGTCGTCGCCTCGATCACGAAGGGCGATCCCGTTCTCGTGACGGGCGAGTTGCGCGCCACCGAATACACCACCCGGGACGGCATCGCCCGCTCCGACCTGGAGTTGAGCGCCACCGCGATCGGACCGGATCTGGCCCGGTGCACGGTCGTGCTCGAGCGTGCGCCGAGAACGACCGACGGCGGTGCGGGGAACCCGGCGACCGAAGAGGTGGCCACCCGGTCCCTCGTCGCGTAGCGCACCTGCGGGTATCGGCGCCGACCTCGCGTTCCCGGCGCCGATGCCCACGGCATCTTCCCGGGAAGCCCCCGATCACGTCCCCGACCCTCCGCGATGTGGGTTCATCGCGCGTCACCATTAGGCTGGCCCCATGGCTGAGTTCATTTACACGATGAAGAAGGTGCGCAAGGCGCACGGTGACAAGGTCATCCTCGATGACGTCACGATGAGCTTCTACCCCGGCGCCAAGATCGGTGTGGTCGGCCCGAACGGCGCGGGTAAGTCCAGCATCCTCAAGATCATGGCGGGGCTGGATCAGCCGGGCAACGGTGAAGCGTTCATCGCTCCGGGTGCCACCGTCGGGATCCTCATGCAGGAACCGCACCTGGACGAGACGAAGACCGTTCGCGAGAACGTCGAAGAGGGCATGGGTGAAACCATGGTCCAGCTCAAGCGGTACAACGAGATCGCCGAGCTGATGGCCACCGACTACTCCGACGAGCTGATGGAGGAGATGGGCGAGCTCCAGGAGAAGCTCGACCATGCCGACGCGTGGGAGATCGATTCCCAGCTCGAGCAGGCGATGGACGCTCTGCGCTGTCCGCCGCCGGAGGACATGGTCACTCACCTCTCCGGTGGTGAGAAGCGCCGCGTCGCCCTCTGCAAGCTGCTGCTCAGCAAGCCCGACCTGCTGCTGCTCGACGAGCCGACCAACCACCTCGACGCGGAGAGCGTCCTGTGGCTGGAGCAGCACCTCGCCGCCTACCCGGGTGCGATCCTGGCCGTCACCCACGACCGGTACTTCCTCGACCACGTCGCCCAGTGGATCTGTGAGGTCGACCGCGGCCGCCTGTACCCGTACGAAGGCAACTACTCCACCTACCTGGAGCAGAAGGCCGCCCGGCTCGAGGTCCAGGGCAAGAAGGACCAGAAGCTGCAGAAGCGTCTCAAGGAGGAGCTGGCCTGGGTCCGTTCGGGAGCGAAGGCCCGACAGGCGAAGAACAAGGCCCGCCTCGACCGCTACGAGGAAATGGCCAACGAGGCCGAGAAGACCCGCAAGCTCGACTTCGACGAGATCCAGATTCCCGCGCCGCCGCGCCTCGGCGACGTCGTGGTGGAGGTGTCGAACCTCGACAAGGGCTTCGACGGACGGGTCCTGATCAAGGACCTGTCGTTCACCCTGCCGCGTAACGGCATCGTCGGCGTGATCGGACCCAACGGTGTCGGTAAGACGACGCTGTTCAAGACCGTCGTCGGGCTCGAGGAGCCGGACGCGGGCGAGGTGAAGATCGGTCAGACCGTCAAGCTCAGCTACGTCGACCAGAACCGCACGGGCATCGATCCCGACAAGACGGTGTGGGAGGTCGTCTCCGACGGTCTCGATCACATCGTGGTCGGCCAGACGGAGATGCCGTCGCGCGCCTACATCAGCTCGTTCGGGTTCAAGGGCCACGATCAGCAGAAGCCGGCGGGCGTCCTGTCCGGTGGTGAGCGCAACCGCCTGAACCTCGCGATGACGCTCAAGCAGGGCGGAAACCTGATCCTGCTCGACGAACCGACCAACGACCTCGACGTCGAAACCCTCGGTTCGCTGGAGAACGCGCTCGAACAGTTCCCCGGCTGCGCCGTCGTGATCTCCCACGACCGCTGGTTCCTCGACCGGACCTGCACGCACATCCTCGCGTGGGAGGGGGGCTTCGGCGACAACGAGGCGGCCTGGTACTGGTACGAGGGCAACTTCGAGGGCTACGAGGCCAACAAGGTCGAGCGGCTCGGACCGGATGCTGCCCGTCCGCACCGCGTGACGCACCGCAAGCTGACGAGGGACTGACCTGGTGGGGCAGCAGGCCTTCACGTACGAGATCCAGGTCCGGTGGGGTGACTCCGACCGCCTGGGTCACGTCAACAACACCCGCTTCATGGAGTACATGCAGGAAGCGCGGATCGCGTTCCTGACCACCGAGTTGCGCGCCGCCGGCGCGCAGCCCGGTGCGATGGTGGTGCGCAAGATGGACGTCGAATTCCTGCGTCCGGTCACCGACGCCTCCGGTCCGCTGACGATCGACGTGTCGGTGCTCCATGTCGGCAATTCGTCGTACACGATCCGGCACGTCGTCACGAGCCGCGACGGCGTCCACTGCGCGACGGGCGACGCCCTGCTGGTGGCGTTCGACGTGAAGACCGAACGGTCGCGTCCGCTGTCCGAGGCGGAACGCGACGGGCTCGAGAAGTACCTCGCGCCGGTGACCACCGGCTGACGGATCCGGCACGCGGGGTGCCCGAAGTTCACCCTCTGTTCCCATCGCCGCGGGCTAGTCTCGAGAGAGTTGCCCGCGGCGATCGGAACGAAGAGGAAGTGAGCCCCGATGACGGAATCGGCAGCACTGAAAGATGCGGAGTGGGCGCGGAATCTGCCCGAAGGTCTCCGGTCTCAGGTGCCGACTCTCGCAGCCGTGTACTTCCGGCACGTCGATCGCGGTGACAGCGAGAGCGCCGTCAACGGCGCCTCCGACGCAGTGCTCGGCGCGCACCTGACACTGGCGCTGCATCGGCCTCCGGAGCGCGCGATCACCCGGGTCTACCGGCCGGGCGACGGGCGCGAACTCGGTGCGTCGCTGCAGATCGTCACGGACGATATGCCGCTGCTCGTCGAATCGATCACCGCGCTGCTGAACCGTCTCGGCATCGGGATCAGCGAATTCGTGCACCCGATCGTCTCGGTGCGGCGTGATCCGATCGGCGCACTGCGCGGAATCCTCATGGGCGACAAGGCCAAGGATGCCGGCGAGGACGGTGTGTCCGAGTCGTGGATCCACGTCCAACTCGATCCGCGTGCCGACTCCGCGGTTCTCGACACGCTCGAGAAGGAGGTCGGCACCGTCCTCGCCGACGTGCGCCAGGTGGTCCGGGACACCGACATCATGCGCAAGCTCGAGCGGACGCTGGCCGACGAACTGGAGGCCTCCGCAACCTGTCCAGGTGTGTCGAAGAACGACCTGGAGGACTGCGCCGACCTGCTGCGGTGGATGTCGCAGGGCAATTACGCGGCGCTCGGGTACCGGCGATTCGAACTGGGGGAGCCGGACGATTCCGGCACCCGGAGCCTGCAGGTGGTGCCGGGCAGCGGTCTCGGGCTGCTGCGCTCCGACACGGTCACCGAAGGCCCGCTGAGTCTGCCGCCGGCCGCCGAGATCCCCGACCGCCCGCTGCTCGTGCTCACGCAGGGCTCGTTCCCCGCGACCGTGCACCGCTCGGTCTACCCGTTCTTCGTCGGTGTGAGCATCCTCGACGCGAACGGCAACATCACCGGTGAGCACCGCTTCCTCGGCGTCTTCACCGTCACGGCCCTGCACGAGAACGTCCTCGACATTCCCGTGATCGCCCGCCGGGTGCGCAAGGTGATCGACCGGGCCGGGTTCCAGTTGAACTCGTATTCGGGGCAGGCGATGCTGGAGGTAATCCAGTCGTTCCCGCGCACCGAACTGTTCTCCAGCGACGCGGACACCCTGTTCGACACGGTGACGGCCGTGCACAGCATCGGGCTCAGGCGCCAGGTGCGCCTGTTCGTGCGCGAGGACTTTCTCGGACGGTTCGTCTCCTGCCTGATCTACCTGCCCCGGGATCGGTACACCACCCGGGTCCGGCTCGCTATGCAGGACATCCTGCTGCGGGAATTCGGCGGCGGCACTTTGGAATACACTGCACGCGTCACGGAGTCCGATCTGGCGTTGCTGCACGTGACGATTCGCAAGAACACCGAACAGATGGGGTCGCGGCTCGACCTGTCGGACGCCGACCGCGAACGGGTCCAGGCGATGCTGGCCGAGGCGAGCCGCAGCTGGGACGACCACCTCGGGGACCTCCTGCCGGTCACCGCCGGTGTGGATCCCATTCTGGCGCAGCGGTATGCGGACGTGCTGCCCGAGGGATACAAGGAGGATTTCGACGCCACCCGCGCGTTGTCGGATCTCGCGAGGCTCGAGGCGCTCGAAGGCGGCTCCATCGACCTGCTGCTGTACCGCGACCGCGGGGCGGAGGTCGGGCACTGGCGGTTCACCCTGTACGTGGGCGGCGACGGTATTTCGCTGAGCCAGGTGCTCYCGGTGCTGCAGAGCCTGGGCGTGGAGGTCCTGGACGAACGGCCCTACCAGATTCCGCGGCCCGACGGGTTGACGTGCTGGATCTACGATTTCGGGTTGTCGGTGCCCGCGGAGTTGCTGCGCTCCTCGGTGGAGGACGACCTGGATGCCGAACTCGCCGCCGAGGAGGCATCCGCGGCCGAACCGAAGCTTCAGGAACGGTTCACGGACGCGTTCACCGCGGTCTGGTTCGGGCGGGCGGAGGCCGACCGGTTCAACGAACTGATCCTGCGGGCGGGAGTGTCGTGGCGGCAGGCCGTGATCCTGCGTGCATACGCAAAGTATCTGCGCCAGGCGGGTTTTCCCTACAGCCAGTTCCACATCGAGGGGGTTGCGCTGGCCAATCCCCGGTCGGCGTACACGCTCGTCGAGTTGTTCGAGGCGATGTTCGACCCGGAAACGCCCTCACCCGACCTGGTGGCCGAACTCGACACCCGTCTGCGGGAGTACATCGACTCCGTGGTCAGCCTCGACGCGGACCGCATCCTGCGCGGTCTGTTCGGGCTGATCAAGTCGACGCTGCGCACCAACTACTTCGTCACCGGCGAGACAGGGGAGCCGCCGGCGCATCTGTCGATCAAGCTCGATCCGACCTCGATCCAGGAACTGCCGAAGCCCCGGCCGAAGTACGAGATCTTCGTGTACTCACCCGACGTCGAGGGTGTGCACCTGCGGTTCGGGTCCGTCGCCCGTGGCGGATTGCGCTGGTCCGACCGGCGTGAGGACTTCCGCACCGAGATCCTGGGATTGGCGAAGGCGCAGGCCGTGAAGAACGCGGTGATCGTCCCGGTCGGGGCGAAGGGCGGCTTCGTCGTCAAGAATCCCCCGACGCCGTCGGGGGACGCGGCGGCCGACCGCGCCGCCGCGCTCGAGGCGGGCCAGGACTGCTACCGCACGTTCATCTCCGGGCTCCTGGATCTCACCGACAACGTCGATCAGGTGTCGGGCGAGATCGTGCCTCCTACCCGGGTGGTGCGGCGGGACGGCGACGACCGGTACCTCGTCGTGGCCGCGGACAAGGGCACCGCGAAATTCTCCGACCTCGCCAATTCGGTTGCCGAGCAGTACAACTTCTGGCTCGGCGACGCGTTCGCGTCCGGTGGGTCTGCCGGCTACGACCACAAGGGGATGGGCATCACCGCCCGCGGCGCCTGGGAGAGCGTGAAACGGCACTTCCGGGAGATGGGGGTCGACACCCAGACGGAGGACTTCACGACGGTCGGTGTCGGCGACATGAGCGGCGACGTGTTCGGGAACGGCATGCTCCTGAGCAGGCACATCCGGTTGGTGGCGGCGTTCGACCACCGGCACGTCTTCCTCGACCCCGATCCCGACGCCGCGACGTCGTTCGAGGAACGGTCCCGGATGTTCGCGCTGCCCCGGTCGTCGTGGGCCGACTACGACACCAGCCTCATCAGCGAGGGCGGCGGAGTGTGGGACCGGACCCGCAAATCGGTCCCGATCAGCGCGGCCGCGCGCGCCGCCCTCGGACTCGACGACACCGTCACCGAACTCTCCCCACCGGAACTGGTCCGGGCGATCCTGTGTGCCCCGGTGGATCTGCTGTGGAACGGCGGCATCGGCACGTATGTCAAGGCGTCCACCGAGACCAACGCGATGGTGGGCGACAAGAGCAACGACTCGGTGCGCGTCGACGGCAACGAGGTGCGGGCCAGGGTGGTCGGTGAGGGCGGCAACCTGGGGGTGACGGCGCTCGGCCGCATCGAGTACAGCCAGAACGGTGGCCGGATCAACACCGACGCGATCGACAATTCCGCGGGCGTGGACTGCTCCGATCACGAGGTGAACATCAAGATCCTGCTGGACTCGCTGGTGAGCAGCGGCGGGTTGACGCGGGAGGACCGCAATCCGCTGCTGGCGTCGATGACCGACGAGGTGGCCCACCTCGTTCTCGCGAACAACATCGCCCAGAACAACCTCCTAGGTGTCTCCCGGACGAGCGCGGTCCCGATGCTGAGCGTGCACCGCCGCCAGATCGAGCACCTAGCGTCCCGCCGCGGCCTCGACCGGAAACTCGAGGCCCTGCCCACCGAGGAGGAGATCGCCCGTCGCAGGCAGGCCGGGCAGGGGCTGACGTCCCCGGAACTCGCGACCCTCACCGCGCACGTGAAGCTTGCACTCAAGGACGACCTCCTCGCGACGGACCTTCCCGACAGCGAGACGTTCGCGCCGCGCCTGCCGCGGTACTTCCCGACGGTGCTACGCAAGCGGTTCCGGACGGCGATCAAGGCGCATCCCCTGCGCAGGCAGATCGTGGCGACGATGCTCGCGAACGAGACCATCGACAACGGCGGCATCACCTTCGCGTACCGACTGGCGGACGAGGCGGGCGCGAGCAGCACCGACGCCATCCGCGCGTATGCGGCGGTCACCGAGATCTTCGCCCTGCCCGACCTGTGGTCGAGGATCCGGTCGGCGAACATCGCCGCCGACATCGAGGACGACCTGATCCTCGAATCGGGCCGAGTTCTCGACCGGGCGTCGCGCTGGTTATTGACCAATCGGCCCCAGCCTCTCGCTGTGGGCGCCGAGATCGCCCGCTACTCGGCCGACTTCCGGGCCCTCTCGCCGAAGGTGCCGCAGCTCGTGCGGGGGCATCAGCTCACCGACGTGGAGCTGCGGGCGCGGCCGCTGGTCGTCCGCGGAGCGCCCGAAGACATGGCCTTCGAGGTGTTCCGGCTTCTGGACAAGTTCTGTCTGCTCGACATCATCGACATCGCCGACATCGCCGAGCGCGATATCGACGAGGTCGCCGAGCTGTACTACGAACTCGACGCGCACCTCGGCATCGACTGGCTGCTCAGCGCGGTGTCCACCCTCGCGCGCGGTGACCGCTGGCATTCGCTGGCCCGCCTCGCGTTGCGCGACGACCTCTACAGTTCGCTGCGTCAGCTCACGATGGAAGTGCTCCTCGGTGGCGAACCTCACGAGACCCCGCAGGAGAAGATCGACGACTGGGAGTCGACGAACGCGTCCCGGCTGGCCAGGGCGAGGTCCGCTCTCACCGAGATTTTCGAGTCTGGGACCCTTGACCTCGCGACGCTCTCGGTGGCGGCGCGTCAGGTACGCAGCATGGTGCGCGGTATGGGCACCCGATCGGAGGTATGACGTTGAGCGAGGGCTTTCACGCGGAGGTCGAAGTTCGATGGTCGGACATGGACGCCTTCCAGCACATCAACCACGCTCGGATGGTGACGCTGCTGGAGGAGGCGCGGATTCCCTGGCTGTTCGAGGACGATCGGCCCACGGTCACGTTGCGTGATGGCGCGGTCATCGCCGACCTGCACGTGCGCTACCGCGGGCAGCTCCGGCACAGCGATTCACCGCTGGACGTGCTGATGTGGGTCGAGAAGGTTCGCGCCGTCGATTTCACGATCAACTACGAGGTCCGCCCGAAGGGCGTCGACGTCTCGGTCGCGCCGTCCATCATCGCGTCGACGCAGATCGCGGCGTTCGACATCGACACTCAGCGCCTCCGCAGGATCACGGACGTCGAGCGCGGTTACCTGGAGAGCTGGCAGCGTGCATGAGCGCGTCCTGTCGATCCCGGACGCGACGGAGCGCGGCGATCTCGCCACCTTCCTCACCCGGGTGGTCCGGTTGGACGAGGCGACGGTGGTGCGTCTCCGCCAACGCGGACCCGGCCGTCTGACGGCCTGGGCGGCAACCGGTTTCGACGCGCTGGCGGTGCGCACGATCGCGGGGACGATCACCCCGGACGACACGTCGGCTGCCGGTGACCAACTGCTCGCCGCGCTCGAAGCGGCGACCGCAGCCGACATCGATCCGGGGTTCTCGATGGATTCGGCGTGGCGGGGCGCCCTGCCTCCGACGGTGGGTTTCGTCCACGTCGACGACGTTCCGGCGCGCGTCCTGGTCGACCTCGCACAGCGCGGTGCGGCGCTGGCGCAGGAGCACGGCAGCAGCCACGGCCCGCCCGCGTCACTGCTCGACCAGGAAGTCCTGCGGGTGGAGGGCGCGGGGCAGACGGTCGGCATCCCGATGCGGGTGGTGTTCGCGCTCACCGCGATGGGGTTCGTCCCGCACGCCGGCTCGGATCGGTTGACCGCCGACATCGACCTCGACCGCATCGACGCCTCGGAACTGGTCCGGGTGCGGGCCACCGCCTCGTGGCTGCGGGTGGACGCCCGGTTCGGGTCGATCTACCGACACCGCGGTGGGGGGATTCCGCTGTCGGTGGCCCGGTAGGCCGGGCGCACACCGCAACTGGGTGAGTCCGGGTCAGATGAGCCACGCAGCCGCGTTCGGCGGAAGCTGCCCCTCAACGAGCGGCGCGCTGCTGAGCAGCACCTCGCCGGGCGGCAGCGAGATCGGCGCCTCGGTGGCGTTCAGGGCACAGATCAGACCACCGCGCCTGCGGAAGGCGAAGCAGCCCTCGGGACTGCCGTACCAGTCGACTCCGGGACCGGAGAACTCCGGACGGAACGAGCGCAGTTCGAGTGCCGCCCGGTACAGCGAGAGCGTCGACGTGACGTCCTCGAGTTGCGCCTCGACGGTCAGGCCGGCCCACTCGGCGGGCATCGGCAGCCAGGGCTCGCCCGTGCTGAACCCGAACGGCGGTTCGGTGCCCTCCCACGGAACGGGCACCCGGCATCCGTCGCGGCCCCGTTCGGTGTGACCGGACCGTTCCCACACCGGGTCCTGCAACGCCGAATCGGGCAGGACGACGTTGGGCAGGCCGAGTTCGGCGCCGTTGTACAGGAACGCCGCACCCGGCAGCGCCAGTTCGACGAGGATCATGGCCCGGGCGCGTGCGGTGCCGATCTCGCCGCCGCCGTACCGGGTGACCTCCCGTTCGACATCGTGGTTCGACAGGGTCCAGGTGGGGGTTCCGCCGACCTGGTCGACGGCGGTCAGGGAGTTCTCGATCGCCTCCCGGACCGTCTCCGCCGAGAACTCGGCCTCCGCCAGCCGGAAGTTGAACCCGAGGTGCAGTTCGTCGGGCCGGATGTACTCGCCGAAGCGTTCGTTGTCGCGGACCCAGATCTCCCCGACGGCCGCCGTGCCCGGGTACTCGTCGAGGATCTTGCGGATGCCGCGGTGGATGTCGTGGACTGCGGGGTTGTCGAACCGCGGGTCGTCGTCCGAGTTGTGCAGCAGTTCGTTGGCGGACCAGTCGTGATCCGGCAGACCTTCCGGCTTCGCCATGCCGTGCGCGACGTCGATGCGGAATCCGTCGATACCCCGGTCGAGCCAGAACCGGAGCGTCTTCGTGAGATCCTCGACGACCTCCGGGTTGTCCCAGTTCAGGTCGGGTTGCTCCGCTGCGAAGATGTGCAGGTACCACTGGCCGGGCGTGCCGTCGGCCTCGGTGATCCGGGTCCACGCCGGACCGCCGAAGATGCTCGGCCAGTTGTTCGGCGGCTCCGCGCCGTTCTCGCCGCGGCCGTCGCGGAAGATGTACCGGTTGCGTTCCGGACTGCCCGGYGGCGACGCCACGGCGGCGCGGAACCAGTCGTGCTCGACGCTGGTGTGATTGGGCACCAGGTCCATCGTCACCTTGATCTGGCGCGCGTGCGCCGCCTCGATCAGGTCGTCCATGACCTCGAGGTCGCCGAACAACGGGTCGATGTCGCGGGGATCGGACACGTCGTAGCCGTGATCGGCCATCGGGGAACGCATGACCGGGCTCAGCCAGAGGGCATCGACGCCGAGCAGTTCGAGGTAGCCGAGTTTGTCCCGCACTCCCTGGAGATCGCCGACGCCGTCACCGTTCGCGTCGGCGAACGAGCGGGGATAGACCTGGTAGAAGACGGCGTCGGACCACCAGGGTGCCGGCTGTGTGTCGTCGGCGGATGTTTCGGCGGGAGTGCTCACAATCGCCCATCGTGCCAAACGATCGTCCCCGCCACGACTCGACCGGCGTAATCGGCGCGCGTCGGCTTCAGAAGGCGGAGTTCACCATCGACGCCGCGGCCATGTCCATGTACTCCCGGAGAGCCTTGCGATGCGCGTCGTCGAGGGTCCCGGAATCGATCGACGCGATCGCCGTGTGCATGCACCGCAGCCACGCGTCGCGCTCGATCGGGCCGATCTTGAACGGGTGGTGACGCATCCGCAGTCGCGGGTGGCCGCGCTCGTCCGAATAGGTGTGCGGTCCGCCCCAGTACTGCTCGAGGAACATCCGCATCCGGCGCTCGGCCGGACCCAGATCTTCCTCGGGGTAGAGGGGCCGGACGATGTCGTCCTTGGCGACTTCCTCGTAGAAGCGCGCGGTGAGCTTGCGGAACGTCTCCGCTCCGCCCACCGCCTCATAGAAGGTCTGCTGCACGTCAGTCATGGCGTCTTCCATTGTGCACGTGCGGGCGGGAACCGTCTTCGTCACCGTCTGTTCACCGAATGTCCTGCATTTTTGTGGGAAATGGGCGTGCGCACGCAGGCAATTCATGGTGCACTTGGTGGCAATCTCMCGGAGGTCGCATGAAGAATCGACACAGCGCCCGCGCGCACCGACAACTCGTGCCCACTGATGCCCGGAGTGCCGGGGTTTCAGGGGCGTTTGCTTTACAAGTGATCACCGAAGGCTCCGCGCACAGCGCCGAGCCTTCTTTCCCGGGCGAGAATGCGGTTCCGCTCTGGATCAAGCGCCGGGTGCTTCTCCTGAACGTCACCTACGAGCCGCTCACCGCCCTTCCTGCCCGCCGTGCCGTGGTGTTGATGACCTGCGGTAAGGCCGACACCGTCCACGAGGATCCCCAGGCCCCGGTAGTCCACTCCGAGCAGTGGTCCGTTCAGGTGCCGTCCGTGATCCGCCTCCGGAACTACGTCCGCGTCCCGTATCGCGCGCGCGTTCCGATGACCCGCGCGGCCCTCATGCACCGCGACCGGTTCCGCTGCGCCTACTGCGGGTCCAAGGCCGAGACGGTCGATCACGTGGTTCCGCGCAGTCGTGGCGGCGAGCATTCGTGGGAGAACTGCGTGGCCTGCTGCGCGCCCTGCAACCATCGCAAGGCGGACAAGTTGCTGAGCGAACTCGGCTGGACGCTCCGGGCCTCTCTGGTGCCGCCGTCGGGCCCGCATTGGCGACTGCTGGCGTCGACGAAGGACCTGCACCCGTCGTGGATGCCCTACCTCGGTGAAGGCGCCGCCTGAGCGTTCCGCGCGACCCCTCCGCGAAGTTCGGCCCTGACGCTTCCCTTCGCACGGTTCTGGGCTACCGTTTGCGTTGTGAGCATTCTTGAGACAGTGCTGATATTCGTAGGAATTCCGGCGTTGATCACCGCCTTCTTCGCGGCGATGTCGTTCGTCGGCAAGAAGACGCCGGGCCCCGTGCCGCCCGCGTTCCACCTCGGCGAGGAATGGACGCATGCGCCGGTGCTGTGGAGCGCCGTCGACGAGGTGACCACGCACGGTCATCACGGCGGGCACCACGGCGCGCACGCCGGTTCGGAAGACCTGATTGGAGGCTCGGCAAGTGGCAAGTGGTGACCTGATCCCCGCGACCGTATCCGCGGACAATCTGCCCGTCGGCAGCGTCGTGACCGCCAGCGGTCGCATCTCGGGCGTGCACCGCGTCGGTGAGCCCTTCACCGACGACCTGCCGTTCACGACGGACGAACTCGTCCGCCTCGACGATGCCCTCACCGAAGGCACCCGCAAGACGAAGGTGCGCTTCAACGCGTACGTCGGCGACCTCGGCGAGAACACCGCGGCCGGCGCCGATGCGCTCTTCCCGACGACTCCCGAGGCGGAACGGTCCGTCCTCATCGCGGTCTCGCCCAACCAGCGGACGGTCGAGATCCGCAGCGGCCGGGCCGTGGCCGACCAGGTCACCGACCGGGTCGCCCAGCTCGGGGCGACGGCAGCGGTGTCGTCGTTCGGCGACGGAGACCTCATCGACGGTCTCGTCAGCGCCATTCGCGTGATGAGCGCGGCGATCGCCTCGCCGTAGATCCGCACAGATCGGCTTCCGCACGGCCCGTCACCGTTCAGTCCCGCTGAACTGTGACGGGCCGTCGGTGTCTCGGCGGCCGAGGGGGCTGAACCGTCCTCGACTTCTGTCGGTGGTCGATGCGAACATATGTTCGTGTCCGATTCGCCGCGCCCGCGCATCTCGAGTGGCGCCGAGGCGACCATCCTGCACGCCGACCTCGACGCGTTCTACGCCTCGGTGGAGCAACGGGACGACCCCGCACTGCGGGGTCGTCCGGTGATCGTCGGCGGTGGTGTCGTGCTGGCTGCGAGCTACGAGGCGAAGGCGTACGGGGTGCGCACGGCCAGTAGCGGTGCGCAGGCGTTGCGCCTGTGTCCGCACGCCGTCGTGGTGCGCCCGCGGATGTCGGCGTACGCGGCGGCGAGCAAGGCCGTGTTCGAGGTCTTCGGGCACACGACACCGCTGGTCGAGGGTCTGTCGATCGACGAGGCGTTCCTCGACGTCGCGGGTCTGCGCAAGATCGCGGGCACACCGGTCGACATCGCGGCGCGACTGCGCCGCGACGTGCGCGAGCAGGTGGGTCTGCCGATCACCGTCGGCGTCGCGAGAACGAAGTTCCTCGCCAAGGTCGCAAGCGCGGTGGGTAAGCCCGACGGACTGCTGCACGTGCCGCCGGACGGCGAGATCGAATTCCTCCACCCGCTGCCGGTCGAACGGCTGTGGGGAGTCGGGGCGGTGACGTCGCGCAAGCTCCGCGACGCCGGGATTGCCACCGTCGGCCGGCTGGCCCACTATCCGGAAGAGTTGCTCGTGTCCATCGTCGGACCGGCTGCGGGCCACCACCTCCACGCGCTCGCCTGGGCGCGGGATCCCCGTCCCGTGCAGGTGGGACGCAGACGGAGATCCGTCGGCGCCCAGCACGCCCTGGGGCGCAGACCCACGTCGAGGGAGGACGTGGACGCCGCCCTGGTGACGCTGGTCGACCGGGTGACGGGCCGGCTGCGCCGCGGCAGGCGGGTGGGGCGCACGGTGGTGCTGCGGCTGCGGTTCGACGACTTCACCCGTGCCACCCGGTCGCACACCCTGGCGCAGCCGTCGGCGCAGACGCAAACGATCCTCACCACGGCCCGGGGCCTGCTCGGCAACGCGATGCCGATGATCGAGAGCAAGGGCATCACCCTCGTCGGCGTCGCGGTGGCCAACCTCGAGGACGACTGCCCGCAGCAACTGGCGCTGCCGTTCGATCCCTACACGCGCAGCACGCTCGACACCACGCTCGACAGCCTCCGCGACCGGTTCGGCTCCTCGGCGGTAACCCGCGCGGTCCTGTTGGGCCGGGATCAGGGGGTGAGCGTGCCGATCCTGCCGGACTAGGCCGGCAGGATCGGCCACCGATCAGCTCGCGTCGAACTTCCGGGCCGCGAGCGAACGGACGATTCCCGCGCGGCCCTCGACCACCAGGCGGCGCAGGGCCGGCGGACGGTCGCCGGCCAGGAACTCGTCGGCCGCCGCCACGGACTCCTCGCTGATCGACCACGACGGGTACAGGCCCACCACCACGGTCTGTGCGACCTCGCTCGAACGCCGCTCCCACACCGCGGGAATGTCCGCGAAGTAGCGGGCGACGTACGGCTCGAGGATGTCGGACTGACCGTGACCGGCGAACGCGCCGATGATCGAGCGGGCGGTGATGTTCGGCACGGAGTCGTCGCCGACTACCCGGTTCCAGGCCTGTTCCTTCACCGCGGCCTGCGGGCGGACGGTGGCCGCGGCGGCGGCGTTGCGGGCCCCTGCCGCGGTCGGGTCGCGTTCGGCTTCGGCGTCGATGAACGGCGTCTCGATGCCGTCGGCGTCGATCTCACCGGCCCCGGCGAGGGCGGTGACGAGACGCCAGCGCAGATCCGTGTCGACGACGAGCCCCGGCAGCCCGACCGTTTCCGGTGCGGCGTCCAGCAGTTCCTGCAGGACCTCGGTGTGCCACGGCGACAGCTGCGCGCCCGCCAGCGCGTTGACGAACGCCAGCTGGTGATCCGACCCGGCCTCGGCTTCCCGCGCCAGTTCGAGCAGGCGGTTCGCGAAGTCGGGCCAGCCGTGTTCCTTGGACCACCCGGGTTCGGCGTAGCTGTGCAGCGCGGTCTGGGCCTGCATCAGCAGTCGCTGGACCACGCCGACCTCGGTTTCGGCGCCGATGCCGCGCTGTACGAGGGCAACGAAGTCCCGCGCCTTGAGTTCTGCCTGCCGCGTCATCTCCCACGCCGCCGACCACACCAGGGTGCGGGGGAGCGGCTCCTCGATGTCGCCGATCCGCTCGATGGCGGCGGCCAGCGAGTCGGGGTCGAGCCGCAGCGAGCAGTACGTGAGGTCGTCGTCGTTGACGAGGATCAGCTGACCGCGTTCGACACCGACGAGTTCGGTGACGTCGGTGCGTTCGGTGGCGTCGACGTCGAGTTCCACCCGCTTCGTGCGGACGAGTTTGCCGTCCCGGTCGTCGTACACGCCGACCGCGATGCGGTGCACCCGGTGCTCACCGGCACCCGGTGCGGCGCCGGACTGCAGAACGGTGAACCGGGTGAACTTCCCGTCCGCGTCGACGTCGAACTCGGGACGCAGGATGTTGAGCCCGGTCGTCTTGAGCCACTGGGTGCCCCAGTCGGACAGGTCGCGGCCCGAGGACTTCTCGAGTGCGCCGAGGAGGTCGTCGAACGTGGCGTTGTCGAAGGCGTGGTCGCGGAAGTAGTCCCGCAGACCGGACAGGAAGGGGTCGAGCCCGACGTACGCGACGAGCTGCTTGAGGACGGAGGCGCCCTTCGCGTACGTGATGCCGTCGAAGTTCACCTCGACCGCGGCGAGGTCCGGGATGTCGGCGGCGATGGGGTGGGTGGACGGCAGCTGATCCTGCCGGTAGGCCCAGGACTTCTCGACGTTGGCGAACGTGGTCCAGGCGTTGGTGTATTCGGTGGCCTCGCTCTGGCACAGCACGGAGGCGAATGTCGCGAACGACTCGTTGAGCCACAGGTCGTCCCACCAGCGCATGGTGACGAGGTCGCCGAACCACATGTGCGCCATCTCGTGCAGCACGGTCTCGGCGCGCCGCTCGTACGACGCCCGCGTCACCTTGGACCGGAAGACGTAGTCCTCGAGGAACGTCACGGCGCCGGCGTTCTCCATTGCGCCCGCGTTGAATTCGGGGACGAACAGCTGGTCGTACTTCCCGAACGCGTAGGGGGTGCCGAAGTTGCGGTGGTAGAAGTCGAAGCCCTGCTTGGTTTCCGTGAACAGGCGCTCGGCGTCCATGTGCTGCCCGAGGGAGGCGCGGCAGTAGATCGCGAGGGGGATGTCGCCGTGCTCGTCGGAGTAGTTGTCGGTCCACTCCGCGTACGGGCCCGCGATCAGCGCGACGAGGTAGGTGCTCATCTTCGGTGTGGTGCGGAAGATGTGCCTGCCGGGTTCGGCCGCCACCGTCTCGACGGTCGCGGAGTTGGAGATCACCTTCCAGTCGGCGGGGGACGTGACGTGCACGTCGAAAGTCGCCTTCAGGTCGGGCTGGTCGAAGCAGGCGAACATGCGCTTGGCGTCGGCCGTCTCGAACTGCGAGTACAGGTAGACGGCGTCGTCGGTCGGGTCCACGAAGCGGTGCAGACCTTCGCCGGTGTGCGAGTACGCGCAGTCCGCCTCGACCACCAGTTCGTTGCGTTCCGCAAGACCGGTGAGCGTGATGCCGGTGGACTCGTCGTAATCCGCGACGTCGACGGGGGAGCCGTTCAGCGTTGCCGAATGCACACGCGTAGCGACGATGTCGACGAACGTGGACGCGCCGGGGGTGGCCCCGAACGTGACGGTGGTCCGCGAGGAGAACGTCTCGACTCCGGGCTGAATTGTCGTCCCGACTCCGGGCTGACCTGTCCCGTCGGTGAGGTCGAGTTCGATCAGGTAGTTGTCGACGGTCAGCAGTCCGGCTCGTTCGGCTGCCTGTTCGCGGGTCAGGTTCGGTGGGGCCACAGAGGTCTCCTCGTGATCGGCGGCGGTGCTCGTACTCGATGCTGCCATCCCATCACGAGTGGGCCCGGGGCGTTAACCGGACAGGTCGGTCAACGGCACCGCGGGGTCGGCCAGCCGGTCGGGATCGACCGGGGCGGCGGAGGACACCAGTTGCTTGATCTGATCGGTGGCGTCCCAGATGTTGACGTTCATGCCGGCGAGGACGTGGTTGTCCGCGTCGAGCCAGAACGCGAGGAACTCCCGTCCGGGAAGGTTGCCGCGCACCACAACCCGCTCGTACCCGTCGGACGGCGCGTACCCGGTGTACTCCATGCCCAGGTCGAACTGGTCGGTGAAGAAGTACGGCAGCCGGGTGTATTCGGCCTCCTGGCCGAGCATGGTCGCGGCGGCGACCGCCGGCTGGTTGAGGGCGTTCGCCCAGTGCTCGACGCGGATCCGGGTGCCGAGTTGCGGATGCAGTTGCGCCGCGATGTCGCCGACCGCGACGACGTCGGGGTCACTGGTCTGCAATCCGGCGTCGACGAGAACTCCGCCGTCGACGTCGAGCCCGGCCCGTTCCGCGATCTCGACGTTGGGCGCGGCGCCGACGGCGACGAGGACCGCGTCGGCGGGCAGGACCGTCCCGTCGCCGAGTCGTACGCCGGTGGCCTTGCCGTCCTCGACGACGATCTGATCGACCGTGGCGCCGAGATGCAGCTGAACACCGTGCTCGCGGTGCAGTTCCGCGAACACGGTGCCCATCTCGGGGCCGAGCGAGCCGAGGAGCGGGAGTTCGGCGGCTTCCACGACCGTCACGTCGGCGCCCTTCTCCCGGGCGGAGGCTCCCACTTCGAGACCGATCCAGCCGGCGCCGATCACCACGAGCCGCCTGCCATCGCCGACCGCGGCGATCAACCGGTCCGATTCGTCGACAGTGCGCAGGTAGTGGACGCCTTCGGCGTCGGAACCGGTGATCGGTGGGCGGCGTGAGCGCGAACCCGTGGCCAGCGCGAGCTTGTCGTACCCGAGCGTGGAACCGTCCGGCAGCGTCACCGTGTGGGCGCCGAGGTCGAGGGCGGTGGCGGTGGTGCCGTACCGCAGGTCCACGTGATGGTCGCGGTACCAGTCGCCGTGGTGGACGGTGAAGTCGCCGAGAGCCTTCTTTCCGGCGAAGTGTTCCTTCGAGAGCGGGGGTCGCTCGTAGGGGAGGTGTTCCTCCTCCGAGAGGAGAATGATCGATCCGTCGAAATCCTTGTCACGCAATGCTTCTGCCGTTTTCGCTCCGGCGAGGCCACCGCCGACGACGACGAACGTGCGAGTGGAGGACATGTGAAGATGCTCCCTTCCGGTCGACCACTTCCGACCCTACTGCCGTCGGCGGGGTCTCCGGGAAGGATTCCCGGCAGCGAGGTGTTGACTGGACGGGAATGTGTACATCACCGAGAAGGAGCATCACGTGAGTGCTGGGACGAACACCGGGACCACCAAGGACGTCGCTGATTTCTGGTTCGACCCCCTCTGCCCGTGGTGCTGGATCACGTCGCGATGGATCCTCGAGGCCACACAGGTGCGGGACCTGGAGGCGAACTTCCACGTGATGAGCCTGGCCGTGCTCAACGAGGGCCGGGATCTGCCGGACGAATACCGCGAGCTGATGACCAAGGCCTGGGGGTCGGTGCGGGTGCTGATCGCGGCAGCACAGAAGCACGGCGACGAGATCCTGCTGCCCCTGTACACCGCGATGGGCACGCTCATCCACAACGAGGGCAACAAGGACCTGGGCGACGTGATCGTCAAGTCGCTCGCCGACGTGGGGCTGCCGGCCGAACTGGCCGACGCCGCCGAATCCGACGAGTACGACGCCGCGCTGCGGGAGAGCCACGCCGCGGGCATGGACGCCGTCGGACCGGACGTCGGAACCCCGACCATCCACGTCAACGGTGTCGCCTTCTTCGGCCCGGTGCTGTCGCGGATTCCGCGCGGGGAGGACGCGGGCAAGGTGTGGGACGGCGCGGTGGCGCTCGCCGGCTACCCGCACTTCTTCGAGCTCAAGCGCACCCGCAACGAGGACCCTCAGTTCGACTGAGTCGCGTCCCGGTCACCGAGTGACGGGCCCGGCCGGGTCGCCCGCGTACTGCAGTTGCAGCGGATCGCGGTAGATCTGGCCGGGTTTGACGAACAGGTGGCCGTGCCGGGTCCGGTTCCGCAGGGCGGCGGCGCGCCAGGTCAGCACCGGATGTCCCGACAGCAGATTCACGAACCACGGGAAGAACCCGCGTTCGGTGGTGGCCCGGTCGGCGAGTTCGTCGAATCCGACGACGCTCACCAGATACTTGCCCGCGCCGAGCACACCCATCGCGCCGCGGGCGCCCTGGGGCCGCACGCAGAAGCCGTGATTGTCGGCGGTGTATTCCATCGACCGGAACAGGGCGGACCCGACGACGGGAATGTAGTTGGCGGCGAACTGTCCTAGTTGCCGCCAGTACGAGGCATGGCCGGCGGCGATGTGCCCGACCTCGTGGCCGATGATGAAGGCGAGGGCGTCGGGCTCGCGGGCCTCGCCGCCGATCTCGAACAGATCGCTGTACACGACGACGAAGCGGCGGAAGCCGTGCCCGGACGCGAATGCGTTGATCCGGCCGTTCCCGAGGACGACGTACGCGTCGGGCGGCTCGGCCATCCCGAACCGTGCGGCCGCTTCCGCCACCATCCGGTAGCCGTCGGGGAACTGGGTGGGCGTCATCTTGATCCCGTTCACCTGCTGCGAGCCGTACAGCTGGCCGCGGCCGACGGCGATGAGGATCGGCGCGACCAGCACGATGAGCACCCAGGTGGACACCACCCCGAGGAACAGCGCCGCGATAGCCGCCACGTAGGCGACGACGGTGAGCACGACCGCGGCCACGAGCAGCGGGATCTCCCACGAGTGCCGGGCGGGCCTGTCGTTCGGCATGAGGCCCGGCAACGGGGCCGGGGGATTCCATCCCGTCCCGCCGCCCCACTGCTGCTGCGCGGGGGCCTGCCGATGTCCCGGATACGCCTGTCCCCAGTTCTGTCCGTTGTCGGGATACATGCTGATCACGATAAGCGTCCCGGGGCCCCGGCACGATTCGCGAGGACGCCTGACAGAATCACCAGTCATGCGCGTATACCTGGGTGCCGACCATGCCGGATTCGAACGTAAGAACGAGATCATCGAACATCTGAAAGCCGCAGGCCACGAGACCGTCGACTGCGGTGCTCACGTCTACGACGCCCTCGACGACTACCCCGCCTTCTGCATCGAGACGGCACGTCGTGTCGTCGCGGACGAGGGCAGCCTCGGCATCGTGCTGGGCGGCAGCGGCAACGGCGAGCAGATCGCGGCGAACAAGGTGAAGGGTGCGCGCTGCGCCCTGGCATGGAGCGTCGAGACCGCGCAGCTGGCCCGACAGCACAACAACGCTCAGCTGATCGGACTCGGCGGGCGCATGCACTCCCTCGAGGAGTCCCTCGCGATCGTGGACGCGTTCCTCGCCGCCGAGTGGTCGAACGAGGAGCGCCACCAGCGCCGTATCGACATCCTGTCCGAGTTCGAGAAGACCGGTGTCGCGCCGGCCCTGCCCGAGGCCTGATCGTCCTTGCCCGAAGGTCACACCCTGCACCGGCTGGCCCGGCTACACCAACGCCGGTTCGCCGGTTCGCCGGTGCGGGTGCTGAGCCCGCAGGGCCGATTCTCCGAGGACGCGGCCCTCGTTGACGGCCGCGTCCTCGTCAAGTCCGAGGCCTGGGGTAAACACCTGTGGCATCACTACGAGTCCGGGCTGGTCGTGCACGTCCACCTGGGCCTGTACGGAGCGTTCACCGAAGCGGCCGTTCCCATGGAACCGCCGGTCGGGCAGGTCCGGATGCGGATGGTCGGCGCCGAATTCGGCACCGACCTGCGCGGCCCGACGGCGTGTGAGGTTCTCCACCCGCCGCAGGTCGCCGCCATCGAGGCGCGACTCGGACCGGACCCTCTGCGCAAGGACGCCGACCCCGACAAGGCGTGGAAACGCATCTCGGCGTCGAAGACCCCGATCGGGGCGCTGCTCATGGATCAGGCCGTGATCGCGGGCGTCGGCAACGTGTACCGGGCGGAGGTCCTGTTCCGGCGCGGGATCGACCCGGACAGGCCCGGCCGCGGACTGTCCCGCGACGAGTGGGACGCGCTGTGGGCCGACCTCGTCGCCCTCATGAAGGTCGGTGTCCGCCGCGGCAAGATGCACGTCATCCGCCCCGAGGACGATCACGGGGATCCGGCATACGCGAAGGACCGCCCCCGGACGTACGTCTACCGGCGGGCGGGATCGCCGTGCCGCATCTGCGGCACACCGGTGGCCCACTCGGTCATGAAGGGCCGCAACCTCTTCTGGTGCCCGAGCTGCCAGCCGTCCTGACGGCCGCGTCAGAAGTCGAAGCCGCCACCGAAGTCGAAGCCTCCACCGCCGTCCCCGCCGCCGAAGTCGAATCCGCCGCCGCCGTCGCCGCCGGCGTCCCCGCCCATGTCGCCACCGGAATCGCCGCCGGCATCCCCACCGGAGTCGCCGCCGTCGCCGCCGGCATCTGCGCCCGCGTCACCGCCGCCGTCCTGCGAGGCGTCGCCCGCGCCGCTCTCGAAGGCCTGCGCGTCGTACCCCACGCCGGCCATCCCGGAGAACATCGCCGAGAACAGGAACATCGAACCGAGGCCCCACGCGCCCGCGACGAGGGCGGGCTTCCACCACGGCTCCGAGTACCAGCCTGCGGGAACCGGGCGCCCCGCGACGCGACCGCCCGGGTAGTAGTTCGGTGTCTTCGACGACGGGTTCGGTGACGCCGCGACCTGCCTGCCCTCGAACTCGACCTCACGGTCCTCGGTGACCGCGCCCGCGGACTTCTGCCCGTCGATCGACGGGATCTCGGGGCCGGGGTCCATGCCCATGGCCGTCCGGGCGGCACGGATGTAGTAGAGGCCTTCGAGTGCCGTCTGCTTGGCGAGGCGTGCCTGGACGGGGGTGGCGGCCTGATCGATCTGGGAGCCCGCCGCCGTGTAGCGCTCGGACGCGTCGGCCAGTGCCTGCTGTGAGGCGGTGTCGGAGCCGGTGAGGCTGTACACCTGTCCGCCGAGTCGTTCGATGGCCTGGCGTGCGTCCGCCTTGGCGTCCTCGAGCTGGTTCGCGGTCTGCCCGGCGCGGTTGTTGCGGCTCCTCACCACCAGGAAGGCGACCGCCGCCACGATCACGAGAATGAGTAGCAGTTCCACGGTGGGCCTCCGGAGTTCTCGCGGACCGCCGGCTGCGGGGGCTGCAACATCCACGAGTAGGGGACAAATCGGACATCTCCCAGAGTACTGATCGATATCGGGGTTACGCGCTCGGCGAACGGGGGCGAGGGGTAAGGCCGGGGGTCGCTCGATCGACTGTGACGCATGTCATAGCGAATCAGATGTGCGCGACCGCCCATGTGCAAGAAAAAAGGAGCGTTCCCTGGGGTGGGAACGCTCCTGTGCGGAGGGGATGACGGGAATCGAACCCGCGTAATCAGTTTGGAAGACTGAGGCTCTACCATTGAGCTACATCCCCGTGCATACGACAACCTGGGATCGCCATGCATGTCGTCTGCGATGAGTGACTGTACCCAACCTCGCTTTGGATTTCATAATCGGGGGGCCGTAGGATTCTTCCTCGGGTCCTCGCGAGGTTGGCGAGAGCCGGCTTCGACCGGGGTGTAGCGCAGCTTGGTAGCGCATCCGCTTTGGGAGCGGAGGGTCGCAGGTTCAAATCCTGTCACCCCGACCAGAACCACAGGGCAGGTAACTGCCGCACAGAAAAAGCACGACCACACGAAGGAGCCAGTCCGTGAAGAGCACCGTCGAGCAGCTCAGCCCGACGCGAGTCCGTATCAACGTTGAGGTGCCCTTCGAGGAGCTCAAGCCTGATTTCGACAAGGCCTACAAGGCCCTCGCGCAACAGATCCGTCTCCCCGGCTTCCGTCCGGGTAAGGCACCGGCCAAGTTGCTCGAAGCCCGTGTCGGTCGTGGCGCCGTCCTGGAGCAGGTCGTCAACGACGCACTCCCGTCCCGCTACTCCGAGGCCGTCACCAGCGCCTCGGTGAAGGCGATCGGTCAGCCCGAGATCGAGATCACGAAGATCGAAGACGGTGAACTCCTGGAGTTCACCGCAGAGGTCGATGTCCGTCCCGAGATCACGCTGCCCGACTACAGCGAGCTGAGCGTCACCGTCGATCCGATCGAGATCACCGACGAGGCCGTCGAGGAGCAGCTGCTGTCGCTGCGTCAGCGTTTCGGCACCCTCACCGGTGTCGAGCGTGCGGTCGAGGACGGAGACTTCATCTCCATCGACCTGTCGGCCACCGTCGACGGTGAGGCCGTTCCCGAGGCCACCGCGAGCGGTCTGTCGCACGAGGTCGGTTCGGGTCAGCTCATCGAGGGCCTCGACGAGGCCGTCGTCGGCGTCAAGGCCGGCGAGTCCAAGGAGTTCACCTCGACGCTCGTCGCCGGTGACCACGCGGGCAAGGAAGCTGTCGTCACCGTCACCGTCGGCACCGTCAAGGAGCGCGAGCTGCCTGCCGAGGACGACGAGTTCGCTCAGCTGGCAAGTGAGTTCGACACCCTCGACGAGCTGAAGGCCGACCTGCGTGAGCGCGTCGGACGCGTCCGCAAGGTCGAGCAGGCCGGTCAGATCCGCGACAAGGTCCTGGAGACCCTGCTCGAGACCGTCGAGGTCCCGCTGCCCGAGGCCGTCGTCAAGGCCGAGGTCGACGCTGCGCTGCACGACGCCGTGCACGGACTCGACCACGACGAGGAAGCGCTGAACAAGCTCCTCGAGGAGCAGGGCACGAGCCGCGAAGAGTTCGACAAGGACGCCAAGGACAGCGCCGAGCGCTCGGTGAAGACCCAGCTCCTGCTGGACGCCATCGCCGACGCCTCCGACGTCACCGTTGGTCAGGACGAGCTCACCGAGCGCATCCTGTTCCAGGCGCAGCGCTACGGCATGGCGCCGGAGCAGTTCATCCAGCAGATCCAGCAGGCCGGTCAGCTCGGCGCCGTGTTCGCCGACGTGCGTCGCGGCAAGGCTCTCGCCGGTGTCGTCGAGCAGGCCACCGTCACCGACACCTCGGGTGCCGCTGTCGACACCGCCGAACTGTTCGGCAACGGTGAGGCCGAAGCCGAAGAGACCGCGTCCACGGACGAGGTCGCGTCGGATTCCGCCGAGGGCGAAGACCAGAAGTAATGCTGGTCGCGGGGTGTTTCCCTCGCGTTCGGCTGTGAGATGTTTTCCGCTTTGAGCGAAGTAGGGCGGCACCGGGACTCCGGTGCCGCCCTACTTCGTTAGTGTCTGTGTCAGCAATCAACGATTTACGGAGAAGGCAGGTACCGTGACTTCCAATCACCTGGAGACTTTGCAGAGTCCCGCCATGACTTCAGCCACCGCTGGGTTGAACCTCAGCGACTCGGTGTACGAGCGCCTGCTGCGCGAGCGCATCATCTTCCTCGGTACCCAGGTCGACGACGACATCGCGAACAAGCTGTGCGCCCAGATCCTGCTGCTGTCGGCAGAAGATCCCAGCCGGGACATCTCCCTCTACATCAACTCGCCCGGCGGATCGGTCAGCGCCGGCATGGCTATCTTCGACACGATGCAGTTCGCCGAGTGCGACGTCGCGACGTTCGGAATGGGTTTGGCCGCGTCGATGGGCCAGTTCCTGCTCTCCGCCGGGGCCAAGGGCAAGCGGTACGCCCTCCCGCACGCGCGGATCATGATGCACCAGCCGTCCGCCGGAATCGGTGGTACCGCGAGTGACATCGCGATCATGGCCGAGCAGTTCGCGCACACCAAGCGCGAAATGGCCGAGCTGATCGCCGAGCACACCGGTCAGACGGTCGAGCAGATCACCGCCGATTCGGATCGCGACCGCTGGTTCACCGCACAGCAGGCTCTCGAATACGGTTTCGTCGACCACGTCGTCTCCCGCGCGGCGCAGGCGGGCGGGACCGGGCAGTAGCAGCCCGGCTTCCTCACTGACCGCTCCCACACATCCTTTGGAGAACTGATGACCAACCTGTTCGATCCCCGCAGCCTGGGAGGCCAGGCGCCTACAGGCCCCCAGTCGCGCTACATCCTGCCGTCGTTCATCGAGCACTCGAGCTACGGCGTGAAGGAGTCCAACCCGTACAACAAGCTGTTCGAGGAGCGCATCATCTTCCTCGGCGTGCAGGTGGACGACGCGTCGGCCAACGACGTGATGGCTCAGCTGCTCGTTCTCGAGTCGCTGGACCCCGACCGCGACATCACCATGTACATCAACTCGCCGGGTGGTTCGTTCACGTCGCTGATGGCGATCTACGACACCATGCAGTACGTGCGCGCCGACATCACGACGGTGTGCCTCGGCCAGGCCGCATCCGCTGCCGCGGTGCTGCTGGCGGCCGGTAGCCCCGGCAAGCGTCTGGCCCTGCCGAACGCTCGTGTCCTCATCCACCAGCCCGCGACCGGCGGCATCCAGGGTCAGGTCTCCGACCTCGAGATCCAGGCTGCCGAGATCGAGCGGATGCGTCGCCTGATGGAGACCACTCTCGCGAAGCACACCGGCAAGGACGCCGCCGTGATCCGCAAGGACACCGATCGCGACAAGATCCTCACGGCCGCCGAGGCCAAGGATTACGGAATCATCGACGACGTGCTCGAGTACCGCAAACTCAGCGCCCAGAAGTGATTTCCTGCCGCCCCGGCTCGGGCGACACGCCGTGACGGCGCGGTTGCCGCGAGCCGGGTGCGGGATCGGCAAGGCTGGCTTTCCCGGAAGATCGGTGCGCGAATCACCGACAACCAGTCGACCTCGCTCGCGATCTGCGGGTACGGTCACATAACGGGCTTTCGTTTTCGGTCGGTGCGCGCACGGCGTGGGATCGGTTCGATGGTTGCACGTAGACGAAGGAAGTAGGGACCTGACGAGATGGCACGCATCGGTGACGGCGGGGATCTGCTCAAGTGCTCTTTCTGCGGTAAGAGCCAGAAGCAGGTCAAGAAGCTCATTGCTGGGCCTGGGGTGTACATCTGCGACGAGTGCATCGACCTGTGCAACGAGATCATCGAAGAGGAGCTGGCCGAGTCCAGCGAGGTGAAGCTCGACGAGCTGCCGAAGCCGGCCGAGATCCGGGATTTCCTCGAGAACTACGTGATCGGCCAGGATGCCGCCAAGCGGACTCTCGCCGTCGCGGTCTACAACCACTACAAGCGCATCCAGGCCGGCGACAAGGGTCGTGATGCGCGCGGCGAGACGGTCGAGCTGGCGAAGTCGAACATCCTCATGCTCGGTCCCACGGGCTGCGGCAAGACGTATCTGGCCCAGACGCTGGCGAAGATGCTCAACGTTCCCTTCGCGATCGCCGATGCGACGGCGCTCACCGAGGCCGGCTACGTGGGTGAGGACGTCGAGAACATTCTCCTCAAGCTGATCCAGGCCGCCGACTACGACGTCAAGCGCGCCGAGACCGGCATCATCTACATCGACGAGGTCGACAAGATCGCCCGCAAGAGCGAGAACCCGTCGATCACACGGGACGTGTCCGGTGAGGGTGTGCAGCAGGCTCTGCTGAAGATTCTCGAGGGCACGCAGGCCAGCGTGCCGCCGCAGGGAGGTCGCAAGCACCCGCATCAGGAGTTCATCCAGATCGACACGACGAACGTCCTGTTCATCGTGGCGGGCGCGTTCGCCGGCCTCGAGCGGATCGTCTCCGATCGCGTCGGCAAGCGGGGCATCGGTTTCGGTGCCGAGGTGCGGTCCAAGGCGGAGATCGACACGCAGGACCACTTCGCGGAGGTCATGCCGGAAGACCTGATCAAGTTCGGGCTCATCCCCGAGTTCATCGGCCGTCTCCCTGTCGTGGCATCGGTGACCAACCTCGACAAGGAATCGCTCGTCCAGATCCTGTCGGAGCCGAAGAACGCACTGGTCAAGCAGTACAACCGGTTGTTCGACATGGACGGCGTGGAGTTGGAGTTCACCACGGACGCGCTCGAGGCCATCGCCGATCAGGCGATCCTCCGCGGCACCGGTGCTCGTGGTCTGCGCGCGATCATGGAGGAGGTCCTGCTTCCGGTCATGTACGACATCCCGAGCCGGGACGACGTCGAAAAGGTCGTGGTCAGCGCGGAGACGGTCAATGACAACGTGCTCCCGACCATCGTCCCGCGCAAGCCGGAGCGGGGAGAACGCCGGGACAAGTCCGCCTAGGCGGGGCGCGCTGTATCCTGGGTGCGAACTAACTCACTAGTTCGTACAAATGGAGGTAATGCGCGCGATGACCGCTCCCGGACCGATCTTTGTTCTCAACGGCCCCAACCTGAACCTGCTGGGGCAACGGCAGCCCGAGGTGTACGGGCGGGAGACGCTCGACGACGTCGTGGAGTTGTGCCGCACCGCCGCCGCGAAGGCGGGACGTGAGATCGTCGCGCGGCAGTCCAACCACGAGGGTCACCTGATCGACTGGGTGCACGAGGCCCGCACCACGGCGTCGGGCGTCGTGATCAACCCGGGTGGTTTCACGCACACGTCGGTGGCGCTGCGCGACGCCCTGGTGACGCTCGAGGTGCCCCTCGTCGAGGTGCACATCAGCAACGTGCACGCCCGCGAGGAGTTCCGGCACCACTCGTACGTGTCCGGGGTCGCCACGGGAGTGATCGCCGGACTCGGCATCCTCGGCTATTCGCTGGCCGTCGACTTCATCTGCAACAAGGGCTGACGGCGCCATGGGACGACAGGTTCGTACGAGCGTTGCCACGGTGTCCCTGAGTGGATCGCTGGAGGAGAAGGTCACCGCGATCGCGGCAGCCGGGTTCGACGGRTTCGAGGTGTTCGAACCCGATTTCGTGAGCTCGCCGTGGTCGCCGCGTGAATTGGCATCCCGCGCAGCGGATCTCGGGCTCACCCTCGATCTGTATCAGCCGTTCCGCGATCTGGATTCGGCCGACGACGCGACGTTCGCGCGCAACCTGATCCGGGCCGAACGCAAGTTCGACATCATGGAGCAGCTCGGCTGCGACACCCTGCTGGTCTGCTCGTCGCCACTGCCCGAGGCGGTGCGCGACGACGCCCGCCTGACCGAGCAACTCCACACCCTCGCCGAGCACGCACACGGCCGGGGGCTCCGCATCGCCTACGAGGCGCTGGCCTGGGGCACGCACGTCAACAGGTACCGGCACGCGTGGAAGATCGTGCAGGACGCCGACCATCCCGCCCTCGGTACCTGCCTCGACAGCTTCCACATCCTCTCCCGCGGCGACGACCCGTCCGGCATCCGTGACATCCCGGGGGAGAAGATCTTCTTCCTGCAGCTCGCCGATGCGCCCCGGATGTCGATGGACATCCTGCAGTGGAGCCGGCACCACCGGAACTTCCCGGGGCAGGGCAACTTCGATCTCGCCACGTTCGGTGCCCACGTCCAGGCGGCCGGATACACCGGGCCGTGGTCGCTGGAGATCTTCAACGACACGTTCCGGCAGTCGTCGACGGGTCGCACGGCCGCCGACGCGCACCGCTCGCTGCTGTACCTCCAGGAGGAGGTCGCCCGGGTGCAGGCCGAGCACGGTGAGGACACCGGTCGGGGTCTGGCGCTGTTCGAGCCGCCGCCGCGCGCACCGCTCGAAGGCATCGTGTCGCTCCGGCTCGCCGCCGGTCCCGGTAAGGATTCCGACCTCCGGCAAGCGTTGCAGCACATCGGATTCCGTCTGGTGGGCCGGCATCGCARCCACGACCTCCAGTTGTGGCGGCACGGCCGGATGACCATTGTGGTCGACGCCACCGCGGGCACGGTGTGGACGGCGCCGGGTCTGCCGGCGCACCTTCCGGTGCTCACCCAGATCGGCATCCGGTCGAGCGACCCCGACGCGTGGGGGGAGCGCGCCGCGGCGCTCGAAGTCCCGGTGCACGAGGTCCTGCTGCCCGGTGTGGACACCGCTCCCGAGTCCGATGTGGTGCGTCTCAAGATCACCGATGCGACGTCGCTGGATCTGCGCGGTCCGGGTAGCGCCGCGTCGTGGCAGTCGGCGTTCGACCTGTATCCGACGGAGTCGCGCTGGCAGGACGAGGTGCCGGTGTTTACCGGGGTCGATCACGTGGCGCTCGCCGTCCCGTCGGACAACTGGGACGGCATCATGCTGCTGCTCCGCTCGGTGTTCGCGATGGCGCCGCACGAGGGCCTCGACGTCACGGACGCGGTCGGGATGATGCGTAGTCAGGCGCTGACGATGGATCAGACGGGCGCCGACGGCGTCGACCGTCCGCTGCGCATCTCGCTCAACATGGTTCCGGGTGCGGTGTCGGGAAACTCCCACATCGCCGCGGCCCGGCGCGGTGGGATCAGCCACGTCGCGTTCGCGTGCACGGACATCTTCACCGCCGCGGCGACCATGCAGTCGAACGGCTTCGAGCCGCTCGTCATCTCGCCGAACTACTACGACGACCTCGAGGCCCGCTTCGGACTCTCCCGCGAACTCCTCGACCGCATGAGCGGTTCCGGCATCATGTACGACGCTGACGCCCACGGCGAGTTCTTCCACCTGTTCACCCAGACGGTGGGCGCCGACCTGTTCTTCGAGGTCGTGCAACGCGTCGGCGGTTACGAGGGGTACGGGGACGCGAACTCCGCGATGCGTCTGGCTGCCCAATTGCGGGCGGCCGGCTGAGCGGCCGACCCGACAGATAACGGCGCCCGTGGTCACGACCACGGGCGCCGTCGTCTTTCCGTTGAGCGCGGTGACAGTGACGTCCGACACGTCTGGAGCGTGACCACTGTCGTCGATGCGCGCTCCCGGGGTGCATGTGACTGATGGGGTCGAAAAATCCGACCGGAGTCGGCGACCGACTGCACAGGCGTCAATGCGACACGTGGGTTTTTGGCCAATACGTACTAACCTGTGTCGAAACCGTGACCGTTTCGTTATCAGTCACGAACTCGACGGAGGAATGTGGTCTTGGCTCTACACGCGAACACCGTCCCGCAGGCCCGGCATGCCCGGCGCACCCGTTCTGCGAAGTCCGCCCGCCGGCACGTGGTGGCGACCTCGCTGGCGGCTACTGCGCTGCTCGTGTCCGGCGCCATCGCCTCCGCCGCCACCGGGGAGGTGGCGCACGCATCCACCGAGGCGGGTGTGTCGCTCACTCCGCCGCCGCAGTTCCTGCAGGTCGAACGCCCGGAACTCACCGACCACACCGAGCAGATCCAGCGCGCCGCCCAGCGTGAGGTCGAGAGGCTGGTGGCCCAGAAGGCCGAGACCGAGCGCCTGGCCCGGGAGGCGGCCGAACAGGCCGCACGTCAGGCTGCGGCCGAGGAGGCGGCTCGCCGACCCGCGGTCCTGTTCCCGGCCGACGGCACGTTCACGTCCGGCTTCGGCCAGCGCTGGGGTACCAACCACAACGGCATCGACATCGCGAACTCCATCGGCACTCCGATCAAGGCCGTCACCAACGGCACCGTGATCGAGAGCGGTCCGGCGTCGGGCTTCGGGCTGTGGATCCGCCTGCAGCAGGACGACGGCACCATCGGCGTGTACGGCCACATCGACACCTCGTTGGTCTCGGTCGGGCAGCCGGTCCGGGCCGGCGACCAGATCGCCACCATGGGCAACCGGGGGCAGTCGACCGGACCGCATCTGCACTACGAGGTGTGGACGGCGAACGGAACCAAGATCGATCCGGCGGGCTGGCTCAATTCGCGCGGCGTCCCCGTGCCCGGAGGGCAGGGCAGCTAGGGGCACCTCGCTGCCTGCTGAGGTGAAAATGATGGGTTTCTGGTGTTGTCTGCTGGTTGCATCACCGCAAGACTGTCTCCATGACCCTCATTTCTCCTCCGCCGACCGGCCGGCGTGAGTGGATCCACGACTCGGACTGCGACCTCGACGCGTTCCGCGCCTCCGTGGACCGCTCGACGAATCTGACCGACTATCCGTTCGCCCACTCGATGGAGCAGAACGTTCCGGTGTACCGCAGCGAATCGCTGATTCCGCACMTCGACGAGGCGCAGTCCCGCCGTGCCGTGCAGACCGAACTCGTGCGCGCGCTCACCGACGGTCCCGGAATCGTGGTATTCCAGAACGCCTTCGGCGACCCCGCCGTGGTGGATCGTGCCACCGAACAGTTCGACCTCCTCATTGCGCAGCAGCATGCGTCGGGTGGTGTGGTGGGTGACCACTTCGGCAAGGCGGGCGCCAACGACCGCATTTGGAACGCCGCGCAGAAGCTGGCTCTCGGCGCACCGGACGTGTTCGCCGACTATTACGCCAACGACATCCTCGCGCTGATCTGCCAGAGTTGGTTGGGGCCGCTGTACCAGGTGACGTCGCAGGTCAACGTGGTCAATCCCGGTGGGGCCGCGCAGGTTCCGCATCGGGACTACCACCTCGGCATCGTGCCTTCGCACGAGCTGCCCGAGTATCCGGCGCATCTGCACCGGATGTCGGCGGCGCTGACGCTGCAGGGCGCGGTGGCGCACTGCGACATGCCCGTCGAGAGCGGACCCACCCTGTATCTGCCGTACTCGCAGCTGTTCGAGGCGGGCTATGTGGCATTCTCGCGGCCGGAGTTCGTCGAGTTCTTCCGCGACCGTCACGTCCAGTTGCCGCTCCGCAAGGGCGACGCGGTGTTCTTCAACCCGGCGCTCTACCACGGTGCGGGCCACAACCGTTCGGAGTCGATCCGGCGGATGGCCAATCTGCTGCAGATCTCGTCGCCGTTCGGCCGGGCGATGGAAGTGCTGGACCGTGAGGCCATGGCGAACGCCGTGTATCCGACGTTGCTGGCCCGGCAGAGTGTGGGGGCGAGCGAGCGGACTCTCCGCAATGCCGTCGTCGCGACCGCCGAGTGCTACCCGTTCCCGACCAACCTCGACCACGATCAGCCGGTGCACAGTCTCGCGCCGGCCACCCAGGTGGACACGGTGTGGGAAGCGTTGCGGGACAGCGTCGGTCCGGCGGTGCTCGCGGAGCGTCTGGCCGCGCAGACCGCGCGGCGGCAACCGTGAACGGGCTCCGAGGCGTGATCGACGGACACGCGGATTCACTACGACAGCACCGTCCGGTGCGATTGGACGAGACACGACGATGACGATTCGACTTGCAGGCGCGCCCATTTCGTGGGGAGTGTGTGAGGTGGAGGGCTGGGGTCACCAGCTCGATCCCGACCGGGTGCTCACCGAGATGCGCGACGCGGGCCTCGCGGCCACCGAACTCGGTCCGGACGGATTCCTCCCTTCGGATCCATGCGAGCTGACGGACACCCTCGCCCGGTACGACCTGACGGCGGTCGGAGGATTCGTGCCGGTGCTCCTGCACGACCCGGATCACGACACGGTCGCTGCGATCGGCGGGGCGCTCGATTCGCTCGTCGCGTCGCGGTCGGAGGTCATCGTCCTGGCGGCGGTGACGGGGGCGGTCGGCTACGATTCGCGCCCCGAACTCGACGACTCCGGATGGAAGACGTTGCTGCGCAATCTCGACCGTCTGTCGTCCGCTGCTGCCGACCGGGGCCTGCGGGCGGTGATCCACCCGCACGTGGGGACGATGATCGAGAACCGCGCCGAGGTGGACCGCATCCTGGACGGCTCGTCGATCCCGCTGTGCCTGGACACCGGACATCTCCTGATCGGCGGCACCGACCCGCTCGACCTGGTCTCCACGGCCCCCGAGCGGATCGCCCACGCACACCTGAAGGATGTCGATGCGACACTCCTCGGCCGGGTCCGGGCGGGTGAACTCACCTACACCGAGGCCGTCGCCCAGGGCATGTACACGCCGCTCGGTACCGGCGACGTGGACATCGCCGGTGTGGTCGAGCGGCTGCAGAATCAGGCCTACGACGGCTGGTACGTCCTCGAACAGGACACCATTCTCGCGGCGGAACCCGAGGGCGAAGGTCCCGTGCGCGACGTCGTCCGAAGCGTCGAATACCTGAAAAGCATCGCGAAGTAGGGCCTTGTGCCGACGGGCGCGGCTACGACCGGGCAGGCCCGGTCGTGCCGCGCACCATCAGGTGGGGGTCGATCACGAAATCCTGCGGGTCGAGGTCCTCGTCCTCGAGTCGGCCGACGGCGAACTGCACGGCGTGCCGCGCCAGGCCCTCCGTGTCCTGCCGCACGGTGGTGAGGTCGATCCGCGACAACTGCGACAGGTGGCTGTCGTCGTACCCGACGATCGAGATGTCGCCCGGCACGTCGACGTGGGCACGGGTGAACACGTCCATGAGGCCGATGGCGCAGCGGTCGTTGCCGGCGAGCACGGCGGTGGGCAGGCGGTCCTCGGCCAGCAGGGTGTTCGCGGCGGCGACGCCTGCCTCCTCGGTGTGCTGACCGGGAATGACGCGAATGTGGTCGGAGAGGTCGTGCCTGCGCATCGCCGCGAGATATGCGCGACGCCGCTCGGGTGAGCCCGGGTCCGCGCCGCCGTCGACGTGCGCGATCTCGCGATGTCCGAGTTCGACCAGGTGGTCCACGGACTGCCGGATGCCTTTGGCGTCGGCGGTCCGCACGGTGTCGACAGCGGTGTGGGGGAGTGCGCGGCCGACCACGGTGACCACGGCCCGGTCCGCGAGCGTGCGCAGATAGTCCGCCTCGGAGAGGGGGCCGAGCAGGATCAGGCCCTCACACCGGTGGCTGAGGAGCGCTTCGATCGCCTTGTGCTCGTCGCGGGTGGGTGCGCTCGCGGACAGCAGGACCTCGTATCCGGCGGCTTCGGCCTCCGCGTAAATCGTTCCGATCAGGTCGGCCTGGAAGGTCTGGTGGACGTCCATGAGCACCCCGAGGGTGCGGCTGCGGCCGCGGGCGAGCATGCGGGCGGCCCGGTCGAGGCGGTAGCCGAGTTCGTCCGCGGCCTGCAGGACGCGGTCCCGGGTCTCGTCGGACGCGCCCGGTTTGTTGCTGAAGATCAGTGACACGAGGGTGCGTGACACCCCGGCCCGCGTCGCGACATCGGCCATCGTGGGGCGTCGGTGCAGGCCCGCCGGTGCCCGCTCCGCATCCGCGTGCGCGGTGGCTCGGTCGTCGAGCATGTCGATCTCCCTCGGTTGCGTCGTCAGGGACGTTCTCACGGATCGCGACCCCAGCCCTTGACACCTTCTGTGATTCACCTCATAGTAGACAACTGAAGCGCGTTAGTGAAGCGCTTCAGTCCAGGAAAGTACGCCTCTCGGCTGCATCGAGCCGAGCGCGTCCCGGGCGATATCGACACACGTGAACCGATCTTCCGTGTCGTGATGCGTGAGCATTCCCAGAAAGGCCACACCTGATGTTGACCACCAAGGCTGCCAGTGCACGCGGAAGAGGCGGCGCTGCGAATAACGAGCGCAGTCACAAACGCTTCCTGACCAAGCTCACCGTCATCTCCACGCTCGGAGGCCTGCTGTTCGGCTACGACACCGGCGTGATCTCCGGTGCGCTCCTCTACATGAAGGACGAGTTGAACCTCAGTGCGGTCGGCGAAGCCACCGTCGTGAGTTCACTGCTCTTCCCCGGTGCGGCCGTCGGCGCGCTGCTGGGCGGCCGGTTGTCCGATGCCCTCGGACGTAAGCGCACGCTGCTCGTCTGCGCGGGCCTGTTCCTCGTCGGTGCCCTCGGGTGTGCGATGGCTCCCAACGTGGAGATCATGGTGCTGGCCAGGATCGTCCTCGGTCTCGGTGTGGGCGCCGCCGCCGTCACCTGCCCGCTGTACCTGGCCGAGATGGCCCCGGTGGAGCGGCGCGGCCGGATGGTCACCATCAACGAACTGATGATCGTCACCGGTCAGATGCTCGCCTTCTCGATCAACGCCCTGCTCGATCACCTCATCGAGGATCCGACGGTGTGGCGGTACATGCTGGCCATCGCGTCGGTGCCCGCGGTTCTCCTGCTGCTCGGCATGCTCGTGCTCCCGGATTCACCGCGCTGGTACGCGTCGAAGGGCCGCCTCGCCGAAACCCGCAGGACCCTCGAAATGAGCCGCAGCGAGTCCGAGGCCGCCGACGAGTACGCCAGCATCAGCTTCCACGCCGCCCGCGACCGGAAGTCGAAGACCAGCGGCGCCGTCCACTACCTGCGTGACTACCCCTGGATGCGCCGGATCCTCTGGATCGGCTGTGGTCTGGCCATCGTGCAGCAGGCGACGGGCATCAACACGGTCAACTATTACGCGCCGACGATCCTCGAGCAGAGCGGGCTGGGTGTCAGCGCGTCCCTGGTGGCCACCATCGCGGTCGGTGTCACATCGGTAGTCATGACGATCCTCGGAATCGTTCTGCTGGGCTTCGTAAATCGCCGCAAGATGCTGCTCACCGGTTTCATCGGTGTGGCCTCCTCGCAGGCCGCGCTGTCGCTGGTGTTCCTGCTGCCCTCGTCCACCGGCCGCAGCTACATCATCCTTGCCGCGATGATGGTGTTCGTCGCCTTCGTCCAGTGCTTCATCGGCACCTGCGTGTGGTTGCTGCTGTCGGAGATCTTCCCGATGGCCATCCGCGGGTTCGCGATGGGTATCGCGGTATTCGTGCTCTGGACGACCAACGCGTTCATCTCGTTCGTCTTCCCGATCCTCAACTCGGTTCTCGGATCCACCGGAACGTTCGGCCTGTTCGTGCTCGTGAACCTGATGTCGGTGTACTTCGTCTACCGCTTCGTCCCGGAAACCAAGGGCCRCAGCCTCGAAGAGTTGGAGGACCGGCTCGGCGCAGGTAACCCCGCCACATCGGCAGCAGGAAACGCCGCCGCCGTCGCGACTCACTGATCGACGGTTCTCACGCACCGGTACCACCGCCTGCGGGTGGTGGTACCGGTGCGTTGCGGTGTGTGCGGCGCCGCCCGTGGAGTTGGTTCAGGTACTCGGCGTCCTGCTGGTCGTGGGAGAGTTCGGTGAGCAACCGGAGGGCAGGGAGTGCTGCATCTCTCGGATGTGGTTGTGGGTCAGTTCGATTGCCGCCCCTTCCGGTTCGGTTCGAATGATTTCGCCGCGTGGCGTGGTCCATTCGAGTTTCCCCGCTCCGGTCTGCCGAACGGTCCAGGAGCCGTCGGTTTTCAGCCGGTGGTGACGCCGGCAGAGGCAGGCGAGGTTCGACTCGACCGTCAGACCGCCGTTCTCGGGGCGGTTGCGGTCGAACGGGGTCGTGTGGTCGATGTCGCAGAGCCGTGCGGACACCTGGCAGTTGGGGAAGCGGCAGTTGCCGTCGCGGGCCCTGATCCGGCGGCCGAGAGCCGTCCCCGGTGCGTAGGTGAGTTCGGGTCTGGTTGCTGCGTTCCGGATGTAGGTCACGGGTATGCCATGAGTCTTCTGAACGGGGCCGGCCCCGAGGACGTGCCCACCTGGGTTGCCTTCGGTGGCCAGCGTGTGGATACGCTGGAAGACACTGTCGGCGGCCAATGTACGCGCGGAGTCCGCACAGATCGGCCCGTATCCCTCGAGGTGGGCGGGAAGGTCGTCGAGTCCGAGGAACGTCGAGGCGTTGACCACGATCTGGACGAGCGGTGCCCGCCGCGTGCCCGCAGTGGCGACGCGGGCCGGGCACTGTTCCCGACCGCACAGGCAGAAGAGGCGTCCGGTGCCGTCTGGGGGTACCTCCCTGCACGAAGTGCTTGGGGGACCAGCGCGGTGAGTGCGTCGACTCGGCGTTGAGGGAGGGTGCGTGGGTCGTGGGCGCAGACGTCGTGGATCGACATTTCCCGCAGCCGCATTGCGAGGGTGTGGGCGTCGGCGGCGGGGAGGTGGCCATCGAGGTAGGCCATGCCGTTCTCCGCGGGCCGGATCCACACGTCGCGATCGGCGATGGCGAGTTTGTTGCGGTGGGCGACGCTGTCGGGGTCGTGGCGGGCGATGAGCCGTCGAGCGCGGGCGCGCAGTTTCGACGGCGGCAGGGAGCGTCCGTCGAGGATCGCGGCTTCGAGTTGCTCCAACTTGCTGTCGCTGACGCCGGTGAGCATCGCGGCGACGACCCGTGCCTGATCGAGGTCGATTCGCCCGGCCGCGAATGCGACTCGGGTGCCGTGCAATCGGTGGCGCAGTTCGAGTCCGAGGTCGATCCAGGCGGTCACCACCGGTTCATTGATTCCGAGTGCGACCGACACCTCCACTGACGCGTGGGAACCGGAATGAGCCGGATTGATGCCGCGCCGTTCGTCTTCCTCGTAGCAGAGATCGTAGAACTCGGTCACCGCGACAACCTGCCGGTATTGAGCCTGCGCCAGCACCGATTTGCCTCTTCGGAGCCCCTCGACAGCCACGATCCCCGGCGGCGTCGCGTCGAGTGCGGCCGCGCTGGAACTGTTGTCCCCCATGGTCTTCAACCCCCGGTATCGAACGTATCTTCGATCCTACCGGGGGTCGCCGACAAGTATCAGAGAATTTTTCGGGCGTGTAGGGGCTCGCTGCCGGTGGCATTCTGAGACACTGCGACCTGCGGACTTGTCGCCTGTCTCACGGCATGACTACCGCAATCTGTCTCAATTCGCTGGCATTTATTGAGCGATCGGGAAGCGGGCCGTGCCGATGCCCTGTCGCGACGGGCGATCAGCACGCCCTGAAACCCACGCGGGCGGTAGGTAGCTTGGACGGATCATTCGAATCTTGTGGGGCTGGCTGTCTTCTGGCCTGTCAGACCTGTAGAGGAAGGCTTTTTGCGGGATGCTGACCCACTCGATGGCCCAGACGTTGCCGAGCCGGTGAACCGTCGGTGAGCCGCCGTCTTCGAGAGTGAGATCGATCTGGACCTCGGGCTCGGCGTTACCGTGGAGGACCCACCATGAGGCGCCGGGGACGTCCCCCGGCGTGTGCTCTTCGATCAGACTCTCCGCGTTGTCAAGGAGTGGTGGCCTCCACATGGAACCAACCGTCGTCGGCCAGTAGGCAACTTCGCCAAGCCGTTCAGGGGCCGCAACACATGACGTCCRTCATCACGCGCCAGTATGACTACGCGCGAGATTTCCAGGACGAGACTACGAATATTCATCGACGACTCCCGTTTCGAACGATACGGACCGAGCCCAGAAGCAGGTGCAACTTTGCGCCGAATAGCGATCGGCAACGGTCACCGATCTGAATAGACCGGTTGCGCGTGCCGGGCAAAGCCTCAGCCACAGACCTGTGGTGCGGAGAGAAACAATCCGCCACAGACGAAGGCGCGGGATAGCTTCCACTCGTTGTTGACACGCACGAAGGGAATTGGTCCCACTGGGTACGGTTCCATGCCTTCGATGTGGCCCTGCCCAGTCGCGTTGACCATCTCTGGGCCGACGGGTTCCACTGCGGTGAACTGGAGGTATTGGGGTGAGGGTTGCGCACCCCAAGCCCGCGCGATCGGCAGGGTCTGGTCGGTGGGACCATCCAGGAGCCGCGCCCGGTCCTCCTCGCGTATCGAGTAGTTGGTGGTGGCGTTGTACAGGGCGGTCAGTTGCTCGGCGGTGGGCACGGGATCGGTGATCGGCGCCGGCGGCGGTGCGAACTGTGTGGATTGGACGACGGCGGTCGGATCGCGCGATTCGGTGCCCTCGGGCGAGCAGGCGCCGGCGACGGTTGCGATCGCGACAAGAGCGCTGGCACCTATCGCGGCTTTCCTCACCCTCATGATCCAGGTATCGCCCCAAGTCGACGCAACGTGACAAGCCCGTGCCACACCAACCCCTGGTTGCATCTCCATCATCGATCGGATGCCGGTATCGATCCCTATCCGACCAGCGGGCGGTACTCGCAGAGCTGGAGCACCGTGTTGCGCACGACACGCCGCTTCCGTCTCCGAGGTAACAGCGTCGAGACGGGGCCTGGTGTGCAGTCACTTAATCGCACCGGCGGGCAGCTCGGACGCGCGAAGATAGCGTTATGCCGATCCAGGACTTGTGGAATCAGGACAGTTTGGTGTGGCACTTCGGCTTGCTCGACGGTGGTCCGGCGATCGGGTCTGATCACGACGTTGAGGCGCCGCAGGTATGGGTGCGTGCTCTCGAAGCTGTCGCCCGCGATCTGCGGTGCCTGCGGTACGGGCGCGACGTGCGGTTGGACGGATCGGGGTGGGAGCTTGCCGTTAACGGCGACTACGCCGTCACCATTGGCTGGCAGGGCGTACGCGGCATCAGTGGGTTCGCCCGCTGCGACGGCTTGTCGATGGATGCTCCGTTCGATGAGGCCGCGGTCTGGGTGGCCGATACCGTTCAGTCAGATCTTGCTGGCTACGACTTCGTGCAGTGGCCCTCACAGGGACAACACATGCTGCTGCCGCGGAAGCGCGACGATGGTCCGGTTTGGATCGATACCCATACCGACGACACCGTTGCCGCCATTGGCGAGCTCTGTCAGCACATCGGCCGGTGGGGCAAGACTCAGGTCCGTGAGTCGCTGAGGGATCGACTAACGCTCATCGAATGACGACCTGCGCGATGCAGGAGACCACCGGACGACCGGGGCACCACCGGATGGCAGAAAGCGCCCCGGTGTTCAATCGCGATCGACGCGCTCGGCCTGCCCCATGCGGTGGGCCGCACAGTCCCATGGCCAACGTCGCGACACTGCTCGCGCTCATCGCCGTCGTTGTCCCGATCTGACACAGGGCCGGTTGCCGGCTCAGTCCGATCTGGAGCGGCGTGGGTTCGGAGAAACTGGCGAATTCGAGATCCTCAAATCCACCAAACATGCCGTGCTCCCGGTACCGCCAGCGAAGCTCCCGTTTGGGTGAACTTCTCGTTCAGTACCGGGAGTAGTGCTGTCCAGTCGCCTGTTCGCCAGCGCAGATGCACTTTCGGTCGAGGTTTCGGTCCGAGGTCACGGCGCAAAACCGAATACCGAGCGCATCGTGGGAATCCGGGCTGTGCGGACATGCCGTGCAGGACAACGTCGATTCCATTGCCCGGGCAGGGCTAGGTGACTCGGAAGCCGCTAGAGAGTTCGACACATCGGTCGGGTTCGACGCCATGGCGGCGCTCCAGTTCTCGGCCCTTGACTTCGGGCCGGTTTGGGCGCCGAGGACGACATGGCGCGACCGCGCATATTCGAATGACCCTCGACATCCACGAGGCTACACTCCCCGCCGCCCCTTAGGCTCCGCGGGGAACGACCCTCACGCAGCAGAAGTGTCAGCGCACGGACCGTATTGCGGGAACGCGTCGGCGGTTCACAACGTCCCGACGACCCTTTTCGACCCTGGGCGATCCTGTCGCAATTGCAACCGAACGAGTCCTCGATGTTTCGTTGCGGAATCTTCGCCGTAAGCGGAACCCGCATCGGCACGTCCCGCAAGCCGGCCGTTGACCGGAACTCGCTGACCAGCGCCGTTCCGTAGCCCCGTCCGATGATGTTGTCCTTTCGGGGCGTCAATCGGGACACCCCGAACGATCTGGATCACGCCGAAGGTGGGCGAGCCTCTCCACGATGACGGATCCGCCACCGGCCCGTCACTCGCCGTGAGATTCCGCCACCGGATTCGAGACCCGCCATGCCGCCACGTCGAATGCAATCTCACCCAAGTGGCCAACCGGACACCGAGTGGCCATCCCAGATGAGATTTGGCCCCGAGTCTCGCGACGCTACCGGACGGCTGACGCGAAGGTGTGAAGTGCGCGAGGTGGAGTAGTGGGAAGGGGCTGCCGTCTGCATCGCACAACAGCGGCGAACCCACGCCGCGGCCCCGGTGCATGTCGTCGACGAACAGCCTTTCCATCTTCCCGGTCTCGGGGCCGGAGAATCCGGCGGCGACGCGTCAACTGCTGCCTGTGTGGTCGAGAGCGGGCTGCCACGACGCATTGCTCGTGGTGGGCGACGCGTCATCGGTGATGGAGTTGTGCGTCGCCTGCATCCCTCGTTCCAGCTGGCGGCCAGGACCGGAATCTCTTCCTCGTCGACGCGCCCACGTAGTTCGATGCTTCTTCATCGGTCACGGCCGCACCTGAGACCGCGCTCGTGCGTGGTTTTAGCCGATTCGCCGAGTTGGGTTTCGCGGATGCGGGCGAGAGGGCGGTGTCCGGAACCGGTTGCGAGAGAGGCATAGACGTCCCGCGCATGGTCGAGGAACAGCGGAGCCGAGCCGCTGACACCGCCGGCGATGACGACGAGGTCGGGGTCGTAGACGTCGCCGACCATGGCGAGTCCGACACCCAGCCACCGTGCGAACTCCTCCATCGTGCGGATGGCCAGCGGGTCGCCGTCCCGCGCGGCGCTCGCGATCCGGCGGCCGGTGAGCGATCCCGGATCGCTCGCCACCTCGCGTGCGAGGATCGTCGAACTCGTGGGGTCGGCGGCGAGAAGCTCGATGGCCGTGTCCACGAGTGCTGTTCCGCTGCAATACCGTTCCCAGCACCCGCGCTTGCCGCAGGCGCAGGGTCTGCCGCCCGGAACCACCTGCAGGTGGCCGAGTTCGGGAGCGACTCCGTGGCTCCCGCGGTACAGCGTCCCGTCGATGAGCAGGGCCGCACCGATGCCGGTGCCGATCGCGACCATCACCACGTTGCGACCGCCGGCGGCGGCCCCGAACCGGTGCTCCGCCCACGCGGCCGCGTTCGCGTCGTGTTCGAGGACCACCGGCAGCCCGAGCCGCTCGCTGAGGTCGTTGGCGACCGGCACGTTCTTCCACGGCAGGTGCGGCGCGAACCGCACGGTGGTGAGGTCGGGGGTGATGAAGCCGGCCACCGCAAGCCCGACGGCGGACACGGGATGGCGGCCCGCGAGTTCGCGAACGGCACGGTCGAGCGCGTCCTCGAGGGCCTTGGCCGATTGCGGTGTGGGCGCCTGCACGGAATCGAGCACCTCGCCGGTGTCGTCGACCACGCAGGCCCGGATACTGGTACCACCGACGTCGATGCCGACGGTGAGAGCGGAGACAGGCACGGAGGCGACGGTACTCACCGTGCCGAGGCCGTCGCCGCCTCGGGTACCGCCCGGGAATCCTCCCAGGCATCGAGCCGGCTGATCGCGGTCCGGGCGACCACCTGTTGTTCCGTGACGGCGAGGTGTCCCCGGGTCCGGCCCAGGAACGACCACGTCCAGGACATGGCGGTCGCGAGCCGGCTCTTGAATCCGACGATGTAGACCAGGTGGATCAGGAGCCACAGCAGCCAGGCGAGCAACCCGGTCAGTTGGAGGCGGCCGACCTTCGCGACCGCATTGAAGCGGGAGATCATCGCCATGCTGCCCTTGTCCGTGTAGCGGAACGGGGCGCGTTCGGGCTTGTCGCGACCCTTCCGGTGGGCCCGCACCTCGGCGGCGATCAGCTGCGCGGCGTAGCGGCCACCCTGGATCGCGACCTGCGCGACGCCGGGAAGACCGTCCCGGTTCATCATGTCCCCGACGACGAAGACGTTGCTGTGGCCGGGCAGGGTGAGGTCGGGTTCGACGAGGACCCGGCCCGCGCGGTCGGTGCCGGCGCCGGTCTGTTCGGCGAGTTGCCTGCCCAGCGGGCTGGCTGCGACGCCCGCAGACCAGATCTTGCAGGTGGCCTCGATCCGCCGCTCGGCTCCGTCCTGGTCGCGGACGGTGAGTCCGTCGTCGTCGACGTCGGTCACCATCGCGCCCAACTGGATCTCGACCCCGAGATTCCCCAAAGTGTCCGCGGCCGCCCGGCGCAGCTTGTCGTCGAACGGCGGGAGCACCGTCGGCGCCGCGTCGAGCAGGATGATGCGCGCGTCACGGGGATCGATGGTGCGGTACGCGCCGGCGAGAGTGCGATGCGCGAGCTGGGCGATCTCGCCCGCCATCTCGACTCCGGTGGGTCCGGCGCCGACTACGACGAACGTCAGCAGGCGCGCCCGCTCGGCGGGATCGGTGCTCACCTCGGCGCTTTCGAAGGCCCCGAGGATGCGGCCGCGCAGCTCGAGGGCGTCGTCGATCGTCTTCATTCCAGGTGCGTGCTCGGCGAAATGGTCGTTGCCGAAATAGGATTGGCGGGCGCCCGCCGACACGACGAGACTGTCGTACTCGGTGACGGTCGTGCGGCCCCGGTGGGTGGACGTGACGGTCCGGTCGGCGACGTCGATCTTCTCGACTCCGCCGATGAGGACGGACGCGTTCTGCTGGTCCTCGAGGACGAGCCGGGTCGCGGGCGCGATCTCGCCCTCGGACAGGATTCCCGTCGCCACCTGGTACAGCAGCGGCTGGAACAGGTGATGCGTCGTGCGATCGATCAGAGTGACATCGACGTCCGTCCGTTTCAGGGCCTTGGTGGCGAAGAGGCCGCCGAATCCCGATCCGATGACCACGACCCGATGACGGCGGGCGAGAGAGGTGTCGCTCATGAAGTTCCTTTCGATCGAACGGACGCCGCGCCGGACCGCGGACGGTCCGGCGCGGAGAACCAGTACTTATGCGTTCTGGGGGAATCCGAGGTTGAGGCCGCCGTGGCTGGGGTCGAGCCAGCGGGTGGTGACGACCTTGCCGCGGGTGAAGAAGTGGACGCCTTCGGTGCCGTGGGCGTGGGTGTCGCCGAACAGGGAGTTCTTCCAGCCGCCGAAGCTGTAGTAGGCCATCGGGACGGGGATGGGGACGTTGATGCCGACCATGCCGACCTCGACCTCGTTCTGGAATCGGYGGGCGGCGCCGCCGTCGTTGGTGAAGATGGCGGTGCCGTTGCCGAACTGGCTGGAGTTCACCAGTTCGAGGGC
>NZ_JBFUHV010000041.1:0-61253 GCF_056402215.1 Rhodococcus sp. P4_B6
CCTCGGATTCACGGTGTGGGACCGGCGCGGAACCTCGGATTCACGGTGTGGGACCGGCGCGGAACACGCGACGGCCTGGTCACAGCCGAGTTGTCGATGGACGTCGTCACGCCCCGGCGGTGGCGGGGCCCGGCGCTGTGGGCGGAGAGCCGGCTCCTCGCGGTCACCGCCGACGGCGGCATCTCCACCGCCCGCGTCCACGATGCGGCCGGGACCCTGATCGCCACCGGCACCCTGTGGGGCAACTTCGTGGACCTGCCGGCGCCGGCGCCGGACGGTGGCGCCCTCCCCGAGTTCCCGGAACCGGGGGTCGCGCCGCTCGACTGGATCGGCGGGCGGGTCGAGGACGCCGGTACGCGGGTGGTGGTGCCGGCGAACCCGCTGATCGCGAACAAGCTCGGGTTCGTCCACGGCGGCGTCCAGGCCTGCGCGACGGACCTCGCCGCGAGCGCGGCCCTGAGCGGGCAGGGCGCGGACATGGACACCGCTTCCGTGCGGATCAACTATTTCCGCCCGGTTCCGCTGGGCTGCGACACGACGTTCACCGCGGACGTGGTGCGGGCGGGCCGCGCGGTGGCGACGACCCGGGTGGCCGGGACGTCGGGCGGGCGGGTCTGCGTCGAGGCGACGGTGACCGGGCGCCGCCGGCTGCCCTGACCGGCGCTCGCGGCGCCCCGGACCGGTCTCCCGGGTAGCCTGGTGCCCTGTGAAGAGACGCCTCGGGGACCGCAGGGTGATCGGCGTCGCAGTACTGGCAGTCGCGCTGGTCGTCGTGGCGCTGCTGGCCCCGCATCCGTCCGTGCTGCAGGTGCGGGAATGGGCGCACTCCGTCGGTCCGGCGTTTCCCCTCGTCTTCTTCGCCGTGCACGCGGTGGTGACGGTGTTCCCGTTCCCCCGCACGGTGTTCACGCTCAGCGCCGGATTGCTGTTCGGCGCGTGGCTGGGCATCGCGATCGCGGTGCTGGCGTCGACGGTGAGCGCCGTGCTCGCCCTCTACCTGGTGCGTGCCGTCGGCCGGGACGTGGTGTGGCAGCGCATCTCCAACCCGACGATCCGGCGGGTGGACGAGCGGATCGCCCGGCGCGGCTGGCTCGCGGTGGGGTCGTTGCGGCTGATCGCGTTCGTCCCGTTCTCCGTGGTGAACTACTGCGCAGGCGTGTCCTCGATCCGGCTGATCCCGTACGTGCTGGCCACGGTGATCGGTGTGCTGCCGGGGACCGTCGGCATCGTCGTGCTCGGCGACGCGCTCACCGGGGAGACGAAGCCGGGACTCCTGGTGCTGTCCGCGGTGTGCATCGCCGTCGGAATCGCCGGGCTGGTGGTGGATTCCCGGCGGCCGCTGGACGGTTCCGGTGACGCGGTGCCGGAACCGGTTGTCGACCGCCCCGCCGAGGATGAGTCAATCCCGCAGTCTTGAACCCGCGAAGTCAAGCTTTGAGTATTGACATCGTGATATCCAGTTTCTAGCCTTGACTCATGTTCGTGTTGACGGTCGACCAGCGCGGCAGCCGCCGCGACATCGACCGTGTCGCCCCACTCCTCTCCGAATTCGCGCACCGCGACCTCGTCCGCCCGTTCCAGCGGACCGCGGGCGACGAGGTCCAGGCCGTCGTCGCGGACCCGGCGACCGTCGTCGACCTCGCCCTCGACCTCGTCGCCCGCGAACACTGGAGCATCGGCATCGGCGCCGGACCCGTCGAGGAACCCCTCCCCAGCGAAACCCGGGCCGGGCGCGGCCCCGCGTTCGAATCCGCGCGGATCGCCGTCGACCGCGCCAAGAGCGCCCCCGGACGGGTGGCCGTCGAGGGTCCGGACCCGGACGGCGCCGCCGACGCGGACACCGCGCTCGCCCTCGTCGCGGTCCTCGTCGCGCGCCGCACCGAGGAGGGCCGCGAGGCCGTCGAGCAGATGCGGCGCGGCTCCACCCAGACCGAGGCGGCCCGCGCGCTGGGCATCAGCAAGCAGGCCGTCTCCCAACGACTCTCCACCGCGGGCTGGCACGTCGAGACCGCGGGGCGACGACTGGCCGAACGACTCCTACGCAAGGCGGACACGTGACGACCCTGGCCCTCATCGCCCTCGGCGTCGCCGCGCTCGCACCCCTGGTGCTCGCGGGGCCCCGCGGCCCCCGCTGGATGTCGCAGTGGGCGGCGCCGATCGTGGTCGTGCTCGCCCTGACCGTCGCGGCGGTCGCCGCATCCGCCACCACACCGGTCACCGGGTTCGCCCTCGCCGCGACCCTCGTCCTGTGCGTCGCGGCCGCGACCACCGGCGGGGCGCCGCTCGTGCTGGCCGCGTTCCGCATCGCGCGCCGCCAGCCCGACGCCGGATCCGACCCGCGACCCGACGCCGGGCCGCTGCGCGGCGGACGGATCATCGGCCTCCTCGAGCGTGCCGCCGTCGCCGTCTCGATCCTCGCGGCCTGGCCGGAGGGCATCGCCGTCGTACTGGCGGTCAAGGGACTGGCCCGCTACCCCGAACTGCGCGAGGCGCACGCCTCGGAACAATTCATCATCGGCACGTTCACCAGCGTGCTCTGGGCGATCGCGGTGTGCGGAACGGGCCGCGCCCTCATCACGTAGCAGCCCGTCCCGGTGACCTCCACCGGTGTGGGACATTCACCCCGGGGGTGCGCGAAACCAGCCCTGGGGGTGATGGGTTCCCGCCTCGGCGCGGACGAGAGTCGTACTCGTCCAATCCGAGGGAGAGAGCATCCTTGCCTACCGATTTCGTGTCCCACGTCCGCGCCCAGGTCGCCGTCTACGGCGACGACCGGTCCTACACCTACCACCGCGAGGTCGGCCGCGAACTCGTCGCCGAGGAAGTGACCTACCGCGAACTGGACCGGGACGCCCGCGCACTCGCGGTGTGGCTGTCGACGCGGCCCGAGGCCGAACACCCGGTGATGCTGCTGTACGTCGACGGAATCGACTTCCTCCGCGCGTTTCTCGGCTGCCTCTACGCCGGGGTGGTCGCCGTACCCGCACCGGTCCCGCACGACGAGCGCAGCATGCAGCGCGTCGCCACGATGTTCGCGGACGCCGACGTGCGCCTCGTGCTCACCACGTCCGCGGTCGCCGAACCGCTCGACAGCTGGATCCGCGAGTCCGGGCTCGCCGCCACGGTTTCCGTCGCCGCCACCGACACCGCCGAACTCGGCGACCCCGACCCCGACCACTGGCGCCTGCCCGGACTCGACGCCGGCACCCTGGCCTTCCTCCAGTACACGTCCGGTTCCACCAGCGAACCGAAGGGCGTGATGGTGACCCACGGAAACCTGCTGCACAACGCGGCCGCCATGACCGAGGCCAACGGCGCCGACGACACGGTGACCGGGGTCGGCTGGCTCCCGCACTTCCACGACATGGGGCTGATCGGCATGCTGCTGCTGCCGCTCTACTTCGGCGGCAACCTCGCGTTCATGTCGCCGATGACCTTCCTCAAACGGCCGGTGCGCTGGTTGCAGCTGATCGACAGCTACCGCGCCGACATGACCCTCGGCCCGAACTTCGCGTACGACCTCGTCGCCCGCCGGATCCCCGACGACCAACTGGCCGGGCTGGACTTGTCCTCGGTGCGGGTGGCGCTGAACGGGGCCGAACCCATCCGGCCCCGCACCCTCGACGCCGTGATCGACCGGCTCGGGCCCGTCGGTTTCCGGGCGGGTGCCTTCCTGACCGCGTACGGCATGGCCGAGGCGACCCTGCTCGCCACCGCCAGCGAGGTCGGCTGCGCCCCAAAGTATCTCGACGTCGACGCCGCCGCACTGGAGCGTCACGAACTGACGCCGAAGGCCGGCGGCGCCCGGCTGGTCGGCAGCGGCAGGCCGTTCGGGTGCGACATCCGCATCGTCGACCCGCACACCGGCCGGGAGCAACCGCGCGGGCGGGTCGGGGAGATCTGGATCTCCGGCGGCAGCGTCGCCGCCGGCTACTGGAGACGGCCGGACGAGACCGCGGAGAAGTTCCGCGCCACTCTCGACGGCGACGGACCGTACCTGCGCACCGGCGACCTCGGGGTGTTCGACGACGGGCACCTCTACGTCACCGGCCGCCTGAAGGACCTGCTGATCGTCAACGGCCGCAACCTGTACCCCCAGGACATCGAGGAGGCCGTGCGGGACCTGCATCCGGCGCTCACCGGTTCCGCCGGGGTGGTGTTCTCGCTCGACACCGGGCAGCACGAGCGGCTGCTGGTGATCCACGAGGTCAGGACCGCGCTGATCGACGACTTGACACTGCCCGCACTCGCCCGCCGGATCAGGCTCGGCGTCGCCCGGACCTTCGACGTCCACGCGCCGAGTGTGGTGCTGGTCGACCGCCGCGGCGTGCACCGCACCACCAGCGGGAAGGTCCAGCGCAGATCGATGCGCGCCTCGTTCCTCCGGTCCCGCGTCGACGCCGTCCTGCACGAGGACATCGACCCGGCGGTGCAGCGCCTCCGGACCACCACCGCCGTGCCCGCCTGACCCCGATCACCGACCAGGAGTACCCGATGCCCGTCCCCGAGCAGATCACCCGCCGCGACCTCGCCCCCGTCATCGACTGGCTCGCCTGCCGGGTCGCCGATCACACCGAACGGCCGGTGCACGACGTCGATCCGCACCTCCCCCTCGCCGAGCTGGGAATCGAATCGGTGTCCGCGGTGAGCCTGTGCGGCGAGATCGAGGACCGGTGGGACCTCGAACTCGATCCGACCGTGGTGTTCGACTACCCGACGATCGCCGAGATGGCCGTCTTCGTCGTCGGCGAAACCGCACTGCGGCACCGGAAGGCCTCATGACCGACGTCGCGATAGTCGGCCTCGACTGCCGCTTCCCGCAGGCCCCCGACCCCGCCGCATTGTGGACGCTGCTGATGGAGGGCAGCGACGGCATCACCGACGTCCCCGCCGGACGCTGGAACGCGGACGTCGTGTTCGACGCCGCCGGTGGTCCCGGCACCGTCAACAACCGCAGCGGCGGATTCCTCGCCGACGCGGACGCCTTCGACCACGACTTCTTCGGCATCGCACCCCGCGAGGCCGCGGCGATGGACCCGCAACAGCGGCTGCTGCTGCAGGCGGCGTGGCGGGCGTTCGAGGACGCCGCACTCGATCCGCGGGCCCAGGCCGGTTCGAACACCGGCGTGTACGTCGGCGTCATGGCCAACGAGTGGAATCTCCAGATGCGCGACCTCCCGCGCATCACTCCGCAGCTCGGCAGCGGCAACGGCTATTTCATGACCGCCAACCGGGTCTCTTACCAGCTGAACCTGCAGGGCCCGAGCATGGCGATCGACACCGCCTGCTCGTCGTCGCTCGTCGCCGTCCACCTGGCCTGCGCGGCGCTGCGGTCCGGGGACTGCGACCAGGCCCTCGCCGGGGGCGTCAACCTGACCCTGACCCCCACGGTGAACGTCTTCTACACGCAGGCCGGGCTGTCCGCGCCGGACGGCAGGTGCAAACCGTTCAGCGGTGCGGCCGACGGAATCGGCCGCGGCGAGGGGGTCGCGGTACTCGTGTTGCGCCGGCTCGCGGACGCGCAGGCGGAGGGCCTGCCGATCTACGCCGTGATCAAGGGCAGCGCCGTCAACAACGACGGCCGCAGCAACGGGATCACCGCCCCCAACCGCTGGGCCCAGCAGCAGGTCGTCGAGAAGGCGTACCGGCGTGCGGGTGTCACGCCCGCACAGGTCGCGTTCGTCGAGGCGCACGGCACCGGGACGGTGCTCGGCGACATGATCGAGATCAAGGCCCTCGGTCACGTCCACGCGGTGCCCCGCCCGCGGCCGTGCGCGATCGGGTCGATCAAGGGCAATCTCGGTCACACCGAGGGCGCGGCCGGGGTGGCCGGACTGATCAAGGCAGCCCTGGCGCTGCACCACCGGGTGGTGCCGCCCAGCCGCGGCGCGGCGGATGTCAACCCGCGGCTCCGGTTGGCGGACAACGGTCTTCAGATCCTGTCGGAGCCGATGCCGCTGCCCGTCGGCGACGTGCACGGCGCCGTGAGCAGTTTCGGGCTCGGCGGCACCAACGCCCACCTGCTGCTCGCCGCGGCGCCCGCCGGCGAGCAGCACGCGGCGAGCACGGGCGGCGGCGTGCTCACCCTGTCGTCGAACGACCGGGACGGCCTCGCCCGCACCGCCGCCGCCCTGGCCGACGATCTGCTCGCCCACCCCCACGCCGAACTGGGCCGGGTGTGCTGGAGCACGAACACGGTCAAGGCATCCGGGCGCCACCGGCTCGCGCTCCCCGCCCACGACCGGGAGGAGGCCGTCGCGGCGCTGCGCGCGGCGGCCGGTGACGAACACCTGCTCGAGTCGCTGTCCGGGACGGCCCGCCCGGTCAGCGTCGGCTGGTTCTTCACCGGGCAGGGCGCGCAGTACCCGGGAATGTCCCGCGCCCTGCACGAGAAGCACGGCGCGTACCGGCGGGCGCTGTCCGACGTGGACGAGCGGATGACCCCGCACCTGGGCCGCTCGGTCCGGGACGTGCTGTTCGGCACCGGCGAAGACATCCACCGCACCGAGTTCGCGCAACCCGCCCTGTTCGCGGTCGAGTACGCGCTGGCCCGGACGCTCGGTGAACTGGGCATCGAACCGGCGTGGCTGATCGGCCACAGCGTCGGCGAATACGCGGCCGCCGCCCACGCAGGCGTGTTCGGCCTGGACGACGCGTGCCGGCTGATCGTCGCGCGGGGACGGCTCATGCAGCAACTACCCGCCGGCGGCACGATGCTGGCGGTGCGGGCCACCCCGGACGACGTCGCCGCCCTGCTCGCCGGCGAACCCGCGGCCGCACTGGCGGCGGTGAACGGGCCGCGGGACGTGGTGCTGTCGGGGGCGGCAGACGCCGTCGACCGGATCGGCGCCGCGCTGACCGCGGCCGGAGTCCCCGTCCGCAGGCTCACCGTCTCGCACGCCTTCCACTCCCCCGCGATGGCACCGATCCGGGACGCGTTCGCCGAGGTCGCCGCCGACTGCACGTACAGGCCGCCCGAGATCCCGATCTTCTCCACCACCCGGGGGCGGCTCCTCGACGTCAACGAACCGATGGACGCGACCTACTGGACCGACCACATCACGGCCACCGTGCGCTTCGCGGACGCCACCGCGGCCGCCCTGACCTGCGATCCCACCCACCTGATCGAGGTGGGCCCCGCACGAATCCTGTTGCCGCTGACCGCCCGCGCCCATCCCGGCTCGCTGGCGCGGCACCTGGCGCCGTGCCCCGGCCCGGCCGCCACCGGCGACGAACTCCCCGCAACCGTCGCCGCCCTGTACCGGGACGGCCACGACCCGGCGTGGGACGCGCTGTACGAGCCGGGCGCCCGGGTCCGCCGGCGACTGCGCGGGTACCCGTTCGCGACCACCGCCCGCTTCTGGACACCCGAGAACGCACCCACCGCGGCGCAACCCGCCGAACCCGCACCACCCACCGTCGCTGCCGAGCCCGAGGACACCACCATGGACCACCTGATCGCTCTGTTCCGGGAGCAGGCCGCCGTGCTCGCCGCCGCCGCCGGTGTCCCCGGGACGGGACTGTCCGTCCCGGGGGCGACACCGGACACCGCGCCCGGTCCAGCGGCGTCGGCCGGCGACACCGCGACCCGGGTGCGCGCGGAAGTCGCACGGGTCAGCGGATTCCCCGCGGCCGCGCTGACCGCGACGCAGACGATCGCCGGCGACCTCGGATTCGACTCGATCATGATCACCGACCTGTTCGGCGGGTTGCGCCGCGCATTCCCCGGTCTCGTCGTCGAACCGGACTGGTTCACACCGGGCCGCACGCTCGGCGAGGTGATCGACCACGTGACGGCGCACCGCGTCCCCGGGTCGCGGCCCGCCGTGACGCCCGTCCCGGACCCGGAACCGGCGGTGGCACCCGAGTTCCGCATCGCCGACTTCCCGGAGGTGCAGGCGCTCGCCGCACGGCTGACCGCCGCCGAGGGGCTCGGCGTCACCAACCCGTACTTCCTCGTCAACGACGGCGTCACCCGGGACACGTCGACGATCGACGGCGCGGAGGTCCTCAACTTCTCCAGCTACAACTACCTCGGCATGTCCGGGCACCCGGCCGTCGTCTCCGCGGTCCAGGACGCCGTCGCCCGCTACGGCAGCTCCTGCTCGGCCAGCCGCGTGCTGTCCGGGGAGAAACCGGTACACCGCGAACTCGAGGCCGCACTGGCCGGGCTGCTCGGAACCGACGACGCCATCGCCCTCGTCAGCGGGCACGCCACCAACGTCACGGTCATCGGCCACCTCCTCGGGGAGGGTGACCTCGTCGTCCACGACAGCCTCGCGCACGACAGCATCCTGCAGGGTTGCGCACTGTCCGGCGCCACCCGGCGCCCGTTCCCGCACAACGACCACGCGGCGCTCGATGCCCTGCTCACCGCGATCCGCTCGCGGTACCGGCGGGTCCTCATTCTCATCGAGGGCGTGTACAGCCAGGACGGCGACATTCCCGACCTGCCCGCGATGATCGCGGTGAAGAAGAAGCACCAGGCGCTGATGATGATCGACGAGGCGCACAGCATCGGGGTGCTCGGCGCCACCGGCGGCGGCATCGGCGAGCACTTCGGCGTCGACCGCGACGACGTGGAATTGTGGTCGGGCACGATGTCGAAGGCGCTGGCCGGGTGCGGCGGCTATGTCGCGGGCAGCGCCGAACTGATCCGGTTCCTGAAGTACACGACGCCCGGCTTCGTCTACAGCGTCGGGATGACGCCGATGAATGCCGCGGCGTCCCTGGCCGCGATCCGGCAGATGCGCGCCGAACCCGAGGCCCTCGGCAGGTTGCGTCGCAACTCCCGGCTGTTCCTGCAACTCGCCGCGGACGCCGGAATCGACACCGGGGACAGCGGGGACACCCCGGTCATCCCCTGCATCGTCGGGGATTCACTACGCACCCTCGCGCTGTCGGGTGCGCTGCTCCGGCGCGGCATCAACGTCAACCCCATCCTCTACCCGGCGGTGCCGGAGAATCTCGCGCGGTTGCGCTTCTTCGTCACCTCCTGCCACACCGAGGACCAGATCCGGTCCACCGTGGCGGCTCTCGCCGAGGAACTCGGCGCGCTCGCCGCGGCCGCGTAGCGCCGTGCCCCTCCGGCTGTTCTGCTTCCCGCACGCCGGCGGCGGGCCCACGACGTACCGCCACTGGCACCGCGCCCTGGGCCCGCACGTGTCGGTGCGGCCCGTGCACCTGCCCCGGTGCGCGGGCGGGGCCGGGTTCACCGACGTCGATTCCCTCGTCGCCGCACTCGACTCCGAACTCGCCGAACAGCTCACGGCGCCGCATGTGTTCTTCGGCCACAGCATGGGTGCGCTGGTGGCGTACCGGCTCGCGTGCCGTCGGCGCGCGAGCGGTCACCCACTCCCGCGGGCGCTGCTGCTGTCCGGGTACGCGGCGCCGCACCTGCCCGCACCGCTACCGCCGGTCGACGGCCTGGACGACGCGGCCCTGATCGCGGTGCTGCGCGCCGCCGGGGGTGTTCCCGCCGGCCTCCCGGACCTGCCGGACTTCCTGGACCGCTACCTTCCCGCGCTGCGCGACGATCTGCGCCTGTGCACCGCCTTCCGCGACCCCGGCGACCCGCCGCTCAGCTGCCCGGCGCACGTGTTCGGCGGGGACGCCGACCCGCTGGTCGGCGAGCGGGAACTGCACGCCTGGGATCGGCACACCACACGGCTGTCCGGGGTGCGCATGCTGGCGGGCGATCACTTCTACCTCGACCACGCACCCGAACAGCTCTTCCGGGTACTCCGGCCGCTGCTGCGCCGCTACGCCGCGGCCGGGTAGGCGGGGGTCAGCCGTGCGGGGGGACGGGCGGCGGCAACTGCCCGGGCGCTCCCCCCGGGTACAGCGGCGCGTGCTCGTCGGCGCCGCCGGGCTTCGTGAGCGGTCCCGGACCGTCGACGGGCTGCCGCGCCTCGACCTCCGCGGCCCGGACGGCTTGCGCGATGGCCGGGTCGGACTTGGTCTCGAACCAGTCGGCGACCTCTTCCGAATCGTCCTCGGGCTTGGGCAGATCCTCGTCCGTGGTGGACGGCTCGTACCGGAACACCCCGTCCTGCCCCTGCGCGCCGAGGGTCTTCGCGAAACCCTTGAGGGCGTCACCGAAGTCGCTGGGCACCAGCCACACCTTGTTCGCGTCGCCCTGCGCCATCTGCGGCAATGTCTGCAGGTACTGGTACGCGAGGAGTTCGGGGGTGGGTTTGCCGGACTTGATTGCGGCGAACACCTTTTCGATCGCCTTCGCCTGACCCTGCGCCTGCAGGTACTTGGCGGCCCGATCGCCCTGCGCTCGCAGGATCCGGGACTGCCGCTCACCCTCCGCGGTGAGGATCGACGCCTGCTTCGCGCCCTCCGCGGCGAGGATGCGGGACTGCTTGTCGCCCTCCGCCGTCTTGATCGCCGACTCCCGGTGCCCCTCGGCGGTGAGGATGGTGGCCCGCTTCTCGCGGTCCGCCTTCATCTGCTTCTCCATCGACTCCTGGATCGACGGCGGCGGATCGATGCTCTTGAGTTCGACCCGGGCGACGCGCAGACCCCAGCGGCCGGTGGCCTCGTCCAGCACCCCGCGCAGCTGCCCGTTGATGGAGTCACGCGAGGTGAGCGTCTCCTCCAGCGTCATGCCGCCGACGACGTTGCGCAGCGTGGTGGTGGTCAACTGCTCGACACCGACGATGTAGTTGCTGATCTCGTACACCGCGGCCTGCGGGTTGGTGACCTGGAAGTACACCACGGTATCGATGTTCAACGTCAGGTTGTCCTGGGTGATCACCGGCTGCGGCGGGAACGACACCACCCGTTCGCGCAGATCCACCTTGGCCCGGATGCGGTCCGCGAACGGGATCAGGAACGTCAGCTGACCCGACACGGTCCGCGAGTACCGGCCGAGTCGCTCGATCACCGCGGCCTCGGCCTGCGGCACCAGCGCCACCGATTTGGCCACCACCAGCGCAACGAACAACACGAGCACGATCAACACGATGAGTGCTGCCATCTACGGTCCCCTCCATACGACGGCGGTCGCGCCGTCAATTTGCATTACCGTCACGGTCGTTCCCGGTGGATACACTTCCGTGCTGTCGAGCGGGCGGGCCGTCCACACGTCCCCGCCGAGTTTGATCTGCCCGGCGTGCTCGGCGACTTCCTCGAGCACCAGGGCCTGCTTGCCGGTGAGCGCCTCGATCCCCGTCGGGGTCGGCGGCGGTGTCTCGAACTTGCGCAACAACACCGGGCGTACCCCGAGGATCAGCGCGAGGGACAGTATTCCGAAGATCACCGCGTCGACCCAGACCGGGAAGTCGGTGATCGCGGTGACCCCGGCCGTGGCCAGCGCACCGCCCGCCAGCATGAGGAGGAAGAAGTCCCCCGTCAACGCTTCGGCGGCGGCGAGCAGCACCCCCGCTACCAGCCAAATCAATGCAGCCACAACACCATCTAACCAGAATCTCCGGAACCGACGGTGACGAAGTCGACCAGCTGTTCGACCGCCCCGATCAGCGGCGCCTCCAGGTCGCGGAACGTGTCGACGGCCGAGTACACCCGGCGCCACCCGTCGCGCGGTGTCCCCCAGCCCAACTCGCGGCACACCCCGGTCTTCCAGTCCTCACCGCGCGGAATCTTCGGCCAGGCCGCGATACCCACCGCCGACGGCCGGACCGCCTCCCACACGTCGATGAACGGGTGCCCGGTGACGAGCACGTTCGGACCGAGCCCCTGCGTGAGCTGGGTTTCCTTGGACCCGGTGACGAGGTGGTCGACGAGCACGCCGACGCGCCGTCCCGGTCCGGGGCGGAACTCCGCGAGCCGCTCCCCGAGGTTGTCGAGGCCCTCCAGGTGCTCGACGACGACCCCCTCGACGCGCAGGTCGTGCCCCCACACCCGTTCCACCAGGGCGGCGTCGTGGACGCCCTCCACCCAGATCCGGCTGGCCAGCGCGGTCCGGGCCCGCAGCCCCTCGACCTTCGTCGACCCCGATGCCGACCGGGTGGCCGGCGGACCGGCGGGCTTGGCCGCGGGGCGCACCAGGGTGACCGGTTTCCCGTCGATCAGGAACGCCGCCTCCCGCATCGCGAACAACCGGGTGCGCCGCGCCCCGTCCTCGAGCCGGACGAAATCGCCGTCGTAGGTGCGTTCGAACCCCACCACCGCCCCGCAGAACCCGGTGCCCGCGTCCTCGACCACGAGGTCCCGTTCGGCCGGGACCGTCGGCGTCACCGGCTTCCTCGCGCGTGGGTGTCCGGAAAAGATGTCGCCGTATCTGTCGCCTCCGCTCACGGGCGCTGACGCTATGCCAGCGGCGCCGTTACACACACGCCGCCACGCCGACATATGCTCGTTTATCGTGACTTCACCCAGCGCCACTCTCACCGTGTGGGCCAGTTCCTGGCTCGCCGGGAACAGTGCACCCGACGACGTCATCGACGCCCTCCACGCGTGGGCGCCGATGCATCTCGCCTGCGCGGAGGATCAGGACACGGCCCGGCGCACCGGACTGCCGTGGCCCGACCCGCAGGACGCCGGGGTGACGGCGTTGCTGCAGACGATGCGCCGTTCCGTGTCGCAACCCGAGACCGAGATCCGGCTGGTCCTGCCCGGGCCGGGGGACGTGCGCGGGTTGCCCGCGGGCACCGAGTTCGCGTCCGCCGCGATCGGCACCGGCGAAGGTGTCCTCGTCGGGCCGCCCGGCCGGTCCGGGACGGGGCTCGTCCCGCACGTCGAGGGTCCCGACGTGCTGCGGTGGACGGTGTCGACGATCGAGCGGCTCCCCCTCGACGCCCACCACACCGGTCTGGGTGAGGCCGAGTTCACGATGCGGGCGGCGGTGCGCGACGCCGCGGCCGCGCTCGAGGCCCTGCACATGCTCGACTCCGGTTTCGGCGCCGATCCGCGCGCCCTGATCGCCGATGCGCTGGCGAAGTCCGCGCTGCACCGGTACCCGACGACGATCGCGCCGCGGGCGCTGCGGATCCTGGACTCGGCCGATCAGGTGGCCGCGATCCTCACCGTCGCCGAGCAGATGGCCCCCGCCCGCACCGTGTCCGCGTCGGGCGCGGCCACCCTCGAGGACCTGCTGCGGCCGCTGCGTTCGGCGGTGCGCTCGGCGCGCACCGCCGCCGTCAATGCGTGTGCGCGGGACGGCCTGACGGCCTGACGACGGCCTTGCAGCAGTCGACCGCGCAGGATTCGCCGTCCAGGGTGGACCCGAGCAGCGGCTCGGATCCGAGCCGCGCGGCGGACGCGCCGGTCAGCTGCTCGGTGACGAGTGCGACCACGAGTTCCGCGAACCGCCGGTCCGTCCCGGGTGTGGCCGCGCGCACGAAGTCGATGCCGAGTTCGGCGGCCTTGTCCCGCGCCTCGGTGTCCAGGTCCCACACCACCTCGAGGTGGTCGGAGACGAATCCGACCGGGCACGCGATCACCGCGCGCACGCCGTCGCCGGCGAGGGTGTCGAGGTGGTCGCAGATGTCCGGTTCGAGCCACGGCACCTGGGGTGGCCCGGACCGGGACTGCCACACCAGATCGAAGTCGTCGAAGCCGGCGGCGCGGGCGGTGAGCCTCGCGGCCTCGGCCACCTGCCGGCTGTAGAGGCGGCCGCCCTCCGCGGGCGGTCCGGCGTTGACGTCCGCGGAGACCGGCACGGAGTGGGCGGTGAACACGAGTCGCGCGTCTGCCCGGTGCTCGGCGGGGAGCTGCGCGGCGGCCGCCCGGACGGCGTCGGCGAACGCCCCGATCAGCAGCGGGTGGTCGTAGTACTGCCGCAGCTTCAGCAGGTGCGGCGCCCCGTCGCCGGCCACGGCCCGCGCCCGGGAGACGTCCTCGTGGTATTGCCGGCACCCCGAGTACCCGCCCCACGCCGACGTCGGGAACACCAGGGCCGAGCGGACACCGTCCGCACCCATCCGGGCGACCGTGTCCTCGACCATCGGATGCCAGTTCCGGTTACCGAAATAGACGGGCAGATCGATTCCGGCGCTTGCCAATTCGGATTCGACGCGGGAGATGATGTCGCGGTTGAGGGCGTTGATCGGCGACACACCCCCGAAATGCAGGTAGTGCTCGGCGACCGCGTCCAGACGTTCGGGCGGCACCCCCCGGCCCCGGGTGACGTTCTCCAGGAACGGGCGCACGTCCTCGGGCTTCTCCGGACCCCCGAACGACAACAGAAGAAGGGCGTCGAACCGGGAACCGGAACCGTCCGTCGAATTCACAGCGATCATGATCCCCATCTTCCGTGCTGCCGTTCGGGGCGCACTCCCCGGGTAGTGCCCTAGCCGGCCATCGCGTGGGCGCCACCGTCGACGTAGATGATCGACGCGGTGGTGCCGGGCAGCCAGTCGGACAGCACGGTGCACACGGTCTTCGCGACCGGCTCCGGGTCGTCGACGTTCCAGCCGATGGGCGCGCGCTCGTCCCACGCCGTGTTCAGCTCGTTCATCTGCTTGGCGTCGTCGGTGGCGGTGCCGGCGATGGCCTTGGCGGCGAGGGTCTTGATCGGGCCCGCCGCGACGAGGTTGGAGCGGATACCGCGTTCGCCGACCTCCTTGGCGACATACCGGTTCACCGACTCGAGGGTGGCCTTGGCGACGCCCATCCAGTTGTAGAACGGCACCGCCCGCGCCGGGTCGAAGTCCATGCCGACGATCGACGCGTTGTCGTTCAGCACCGGCAGCAGCGCCTTCGACAGGGACGCGTACGAGTACGCCGACACCTCGAACGCCACCCCGACGTCGGACCACGGTGCGTCGAAGAACGGGCTGCCCAGGCAGGACCGCGGCGCGAACGCGATGGAGTGCACGACGCCGTCGACACCCTCCGGCGCGATCTCCCGGATCCGGTCGGCGAGGCTCGCGAGGTGCTCGGGGTTCTGCACGTCGAGTTCGAGCGCCGGCGGCACCGGCTGCGGCAGCCGCTGCGCGATGCGGTCGATCAGCCGGAGACGGTCGAATCCGGTGATGATCACCTTGGCGCCCTGTTCCTGGGCGACCTTGGCGACGTGGAACGCGATGGACGCGTCCGTGATGATGCCGGTGACGAGAATGGTCTTACCTTCGAGCAATCCGCCCATGAGGTGTCCTCCTGTGAAGAAAAGTCCGGGAAGTGGTGTGGGAGTTCTAGTGGCCCATGCCGAGGCCGCCGTCGACGGGGATCACCGCGCCGGAGACGTACGCGGAATCGTCGGAGGCCAGGAAGCTCACCACCGCGGCGACCTCCTCGGGCTTGCCCTGCCGCTGCAGCGGGACGGCGCCGGTGATCATGTCCTTGTACTTGTCGTCGAKGACCGCGGTCATGTCGGTGTCGATGAATCCCGGGGCCACCACGTTCGCGGTGATCGACCGGGACCCGAGTTCGCGGGTCAGCGACCGCGCGATGCCGACCACACCGGCCTTCGACGCCGCGTAGTTGACCTGGCCGGGACCGCCGGCGAGCCCGACGACCGACCCGAGGAACACGAACCGGCCGAACCGTGACCGCAGCATCGACCGGGTGGCGCGCTTCGCGACGCGGAACGCGCCGGTCAGGTTGGCGTCGACGACGGAGGTGAACTGTTCCTCGGTCATCCGCATGATCAGCGTGTCGTCGGTGATGCCGGCGTTCGCGACGAGGACCTCGACCGGACCCTGGTGCGCCTCCACTTCCTTGAAGGCACGGTCGATCGACTCGGTGTCCGTGACGTCGCACTGGACGCCGAACAGACCCTCGGGCGCACCCGAACCGCGGTGCGTGACCGCGACCTTGTGCCCGTCCGCCGCGAGGCGCTGCGCGACAGCGAGGCCGATCCCGCGGTTGCCGCCGGTGACGAGCACCGACCGGGGAGTGGACACCGTCCTCACCGACGCGTCAGTAGTTTCTGGGGTAGACATGCGGATAAACCTATCTGTTCAGATGTGCAGGAGTGGAAGCGCGGGGCCGCGGTCAGCAGGGCTCTGATGCCGAGAACGCCGGCGGAACGCAGATCACGGCAGCCGTTGACGCAGGACCAGCGCGAGGATCAGCCCCGCCGTGGCGGAGAGGACACCCAGCACGAGCCACGGGCGGCTGGCGTCGCCGCGGGTGGTCTCGAACCCGATCTGCTCCTCGAGGGTGTCGTAGACGTCGCGCAGTTCCTCCAGGCTCGACGCCGTGAAGAAGCTGCCGCCGGAGAGATTCGCGATCTCCCGCAGCGACGGGTCGTCGACGGGCACCGGGATGCGTTCGTCCTCGATCTCGACCTTGCCGTAGCTGGTGCCGAACGAGATCGTCGAGATGGGAACGTCCTTGTCCTTCGCCTGCCGGGCCGCGGTGAACCCGCCGCGCGGATCGTCCGGATTCTCGGGGACCGTCTGCTTGCCGTCCGAGAGCAGCACGATGCGGGCGGGCGGCGCCTGATCACTGCCGCCGAGCACCGCGGCCAGCGTGTCGATCGACTGCAGCGATGTGAAGATCGCCTCACCGGTGGCGGTCCGCTCGCTCAGCTGCAGATTGTCGATCGCGACCTTGGTGGCCTCCCGGTTGGTGGTCGGCGATACCAGCACCGACGCGGTGCCTGCGAACGCGACGAGACCGAGGTTGATGCCGGGGGTGAGCCCGTCGGCGAACGACTTCGCGGCGTCCTGCGCGGCGGCCAGACGGGTCGGTTCCACGTCGGTCGCCTTCATCGACAACGACACGTCGATGACGAGGATCACGGTGGCCCGGTTCCGCGGAACCCGCTTGTCCTCCGTCGGGCCGGCCAGCGCCACACTGAAGAACACCAGCGCCAGCACCATCAGCAGCGCCGGGATGTGCCGGGCCCGGCCCGGCCGCGACGGCGCGACCTTCTCGAGCAACGCGTAGTTGGTGAACCGCAGGGTGTGCTTCTGCCGCTGCCGCTGTACCCACACGTATCCCGCGACCAACRCCACGACCACCAGGAGGAACAGCAACCACCACGGTGAGGTGAACTGCGAAAGACTCACCGGCGGGACCTCTGGTTCGTCGCGGTCCCGTAACTGTGTTTCCGGGCGGACACGAACCGCACCACGTCCGAGATCCAGTCCCGGTCAGTCCGCAGGCTGAGCAGCGGGGCACCGCACCCCCGCAACGACTGCTCCACCTGCAGGCGGTGCTCGTCCGCGGCGCGCGCGAAGTCGGCGCGCAGTTGCGGTGTGGTCGTGAACTCGCGGGTCCGTCCGGACTCCGGATCGTGCAGCACTACATCCCCCAGGTCGGGTAATTCCAGATCTCGCGGGTCGAGCACCTCGACACCGAGTACGTCGTGGCGCCCTGAGATGGCCCGCAGCGACCGCTCCCAGTCGATCGGTCCCAGGAAGTCACTGATCACGACGGCAAGACCGCGGCGGCGCTGCGGCCGGCGCAGCGACTCCACCGCCCCCTGCAGGTCGCCCCGCACCCCGTCCGGGGCGTGCGGGGTGGTCGCGATCTGACGCAACATCGCCTGCGCGTGGATCCGGCCGCCGCGGGCCGGGATCCGGGTGGTCTGGGCGCCGGTGGAGACGATCGCCCCGATCCGGTTGCCGCCGCCGCTGGTCAGATGCGTGACGGCGGCGGCCGCAGCCACCACCAGATCCCGCTTCTCGCACCCGGCGGTACCGAAGTCCAGGCTCGACGACAAGTCGACGACGAGCCACGTCTCCAACTCCCGGTCCGCGACCGACTGCCGGACGTGCGGGTGCGTCGTCCGGGCGGTCACCGACCAGTCCATCTGACGGACGTCGTCACCCGGCTGGTACTCGCGCGCATCACCCGGCTCCGAGCCCGGACCCGGGATCAGGCCCAGGTGGTCGCCGTGCAGCACACCGTCGAGGCGTCGGCGGACGGTCAGTTCCAGCGTCCGCAGCGCAGCGGACAGTTTGGGATCACGGAGTTCGCCGGAGCGAAACGACGGCGGCGGGCCGGAACTCTGCGCACCGGCGGTACGCGCACTCACCGTGGCTGGCTCATCGCCGTCGGTCCGGGCACCGACGTGGACGGGACAGGCGGTCCGTTGTGACCGGCGGGAGCGGCCGGGACCGTCGTCGGCTGTGCGGCGATCTGCGGCAGACCCACCGTCTGCAGCACACGGGAGATCACGTCGTCCGGGCTCACCTCGTCGGCGAGAGCGTCGTAGGACAGCACGAGACGGTGACGCAGAACGTCCGGGATCACCTCGAGCACGTCCTGCGGCACCACGTAGTCACGCCCGCGCAGCAACGCCAGCGCCCGCGCCGAGGAGATGATGCCCAGCGTCGCACGCGGTGACGCGCCGTACGCGATCCAGCCGTCGACGTCGGGGAGACCGAACTCCGCCGGCGTGCGGGTGGCCGCGATGACCCGGACCACGTAGTCGACGAGCGCATGGTGCACGAACACACCGCTCGCGACCTTCTGCAGGCGGACGAGTTCCTCGGGATCGAGAACCTGGTGCGGTTCCGGCGCATCGACACCCATCCGGTAGACGATCTCGCGCTCCTCCTCCACCGTCGGATAGTCGACGAGGATCTTGAACAGGAAGCGGTCGCGCTGCGCCTCCGGCAGCGGGTACACACCCTCGTTCTCGATCGGGTTCTGCGTCGCCATCACCAGGAACGGGTCGGGCATATGGTACCGCTTGCCGCCGATCGAGACGTGCCGCTCGGCCATCACCTCGAGCAGCGCCGACTGCACCTTCGCCGGTGCGCGGTTGATCTCGTCGGCGAGCACGAAGTTCGCGACGACCGGGCCGAGTTCGGTGTCGAACTCCTCCCGCCCCTGCCGGTAGATGCGCGTACCGATCAGGTCGGTGGGCACCAGGTCCGGGGTGAACTGGACGCGCGAGAACGACCCGCCGACCACCTTCGCGAACGTCTCGACGGCCAGGGTCTTCGCCACACCCGGCACACCCTCGAGCAGTACGTGCCCCTTCGCGAGCAGACCGACCAGGATCCGCTCCACCAGCCGGTCCTGCCCGACGATCACGCGTTTGACCTCGTAGATCGCGCGTTCCAGCGTCTGAACGTCGGCGGCGAGATTGGGCGCGACCGACTTCGTCAGCGCGGCCTGCGTGCCCGCATCCTGTGAGGGTGCCGTCGGCGCGGTGGCGTTCTGGGGACCCGATCCGTTGGACGCACCCCCGTTCTTCACACCTTCGGGAGCGGCCTTCGCGGGCGACTCCTTCCGGGCTGCACCCTCCGATACCGCATCATCACGTGAGGTCACCAAGAATCCACCGCTTTCACCTAGATCGTTCCGCCCGTTCACGTACTTGCTCAACTATTCCAGGTGCAAGCAACCCCCGCCGCAACCAAGCACGATCCGCACCGCGGACTACTTCATCGACATCATGGATCACGACACCATACGGACAGCGTAAGGGGTCATGCCGTCCCATCGCACCGGGGAGATCTTGACGACGTCCCCCGACTCGGGCGCCTCGAGCATCTGGTCGTCCCCGAGATACAGGGCGACGTGCTGGCTGGCGTTCGGGCCCCAGAAGATCATGTCGCCGCGCTGCATCTCCTCCGAGGGAACCTGCTCGCCCGCGGTGTACTGGTACCCGGTGTAGTGCGGCAGGGAGATGCCGATCCCGGCGAACGCGTAGATCATCAGACCGGAGCAGTCGAAACCGACCTTGTTGAAGTCGCCGTAACTGTCGGCGACACCGCCGTCGCGAATACCGAGGGTGGGGCCGTTCTCGTCGCCGCCGCCCCACGCGTACTCCACACCGATCTGGGACAGGCCGCGGTCGATGACGGTTTCGATGGCCTCACTACCCGTCAGGTTCTCACCGCTGGTCGACGGTTTCGACTTGGGGGTGGATTTCGGCGTGGTCGTTCCCCCGCCGGTGGCGGAGTCCTCGTCCTCCGAATCGTCCTCGATCGTGGTGTGCGCCCGCTGCCCCGCGGCGAGTTCCGCCGCGCGCTGACGTGCCGCCTCGTTGGCGGCGACCCGCGCGGCAGCCTGCGTCGCGGCCTCCCGGGCCGCGGCGGCGATGGCAGCCTTCTGCGCGTCCTCGGCGCGCTTCTGCTCCTCCCACGTCGCGTACGCCTCACGCTGCCCCTGCAGCCCCGCGACGTTGCCTCGGGCGGCGTCGAGCTGGGCCTGCGCGGCCGCCCGGTTACTCTCGATCTGCGCCTTCTTGGCCGCCTGGTCCTGCAACGCCGACCGGGCGATCGCGATCGCCTGCTCGGCCAGTGACTTCTTCGACGCGGCCTGGTCGGCGGCCACGTCCGCCTGCTGCTTCGCCTCGCGCGCCGCGGAATCCTTGTTGGCCTGCGCGGTCCGGGCGCGCTGCAGGCCCTCGAGCACCGCGTTCTGGCTGGTGGCGAGGAGTTTCAGAACCTGCGCGCGGTCCAGGACGTCACCGGGCCCCTGGGCGCCCAGGTATGTCGAGATCGCGGAGACGTTGGTGCCCTGCGTGTAGCTCGACCGGGCGTACTTGTCGAAGTCCTTCTGCGCCAGTTCGATCTGTGCGCCGGCGTCGCGCAGCGCCTGCTGGGAGGCGCCGACCACACTGGCGGCCAGATCGGCGGCGCTGCGGGCGTTCTGCAGATCGACCAGCGCCCGGTTCACGTCCTCGCGCTTGATGGCGACCTCGTTGTCGAGCTGGGCGAGTTGCTGATCCGCGGAGGCGACCTGGTTGATCAGTTCGCTGACCTGCCCGAGGCCGGCCGATACCTGGGTCTGGGCCTGCGCGATGTCGGAGTCGGACGGATTCGGCGGCGGGGGCGGCACTGCGGCGGCCAGGCCGGGCGTGCTGCCGACCAGCGCGCCGACGATGCCCAGTCCGATCAGGAGGCGCACGACGCGAGCGCGCCTGCGGGAGAAGCTACGGTGCCCCACTCCAGCTCGTGCTTGTCGCTTCACAACTCTCTCCCTCGGTTCTGCACCGATCGCGCAGGCCGCGCTGTGCTCGTCGTGGGGAGAATTTGCGGCAGTCACACCTTCCGTGTTTCGGCGACACCGACGTACGCCGGAACGCCGTCACTCTGGACGTCAATCACCAGCCTGCGACACTTCTTCCCCAAGAGCGCCAAATGCACCGTACGACACTTCCGGACTCTATGGAAACTTTAGTCACAAATAACACATGAGTAATTTGACCAGCGGAAATGTCGAACTGTGAATCGTCGGCGCCATTTACGCGCATCGACGCAGGCAGCGGCCGCACACGGGCGAATCGTGAAAATGCCGCCGAGTTATCCCGGGAATTCGGAAGGCGTCAGGGCTTCTGTCGCTCGTACGTCGTGCCGGCGCCCGCGGCACCATCACCCTTTTTCGCGGCGTCGCCGTCCTTCGAGCCGGACGCCCGGCGCGACTTCGCGAAGAACGTCGCGGCCGACGCGATGACGACGATCGCCACGATGACGGCGGTGAACAGGGCCCACGGCGGTCCCGGCTCCATCACCTCGTCGACGAAGTGATTCGCGGAGACCACCGCGTCGCCGGTATACGTGCGGTCCTGACCCGACTCGAGCAGCACCCGGCTGATCGAATCGCTGTACGTGCCGACCCAGCTGGGGCTCAGCACCAGAACGGTGCCGCCCTCCTCTGCGCCGACCTCGGTCGCGAGGTCGCGTAGCTGCGAGTCGCGGCCTGGATCCTCGTCCAGCACCACGATGCTCAGCTTGATGCCGTGCTCGGCCGCGCGGTCGACGACGGCGGCGAGCTCACCGGTCTCGTCGGACGGTGCCGACACCCCGTCGTCGGACACGTCCGCGACCACGTCGGAGACGTCGATCTCTTCCGGAAGGTCCGTCGACAACGGGAGGGCCGAATGGACGGGAACCGTGACACGGGCAGGAAGTGCGGTGGCGATAGGGGCAGGCATCTCTCATCCGGGTGTGCTGTAGGAACGTAAGCCTCGCGTGAACACTACGTGAGGAGTCCCCGAAGTTCCGTTCCGTCCGGCCGCATCCCCGCCGCGGTAGTGGAGAATCGCCGGGAGTACGGGCCCGTTTCCGCCCCGAATTCTCACAGGACAAGCGTACTGTTAGACTACCGGAGGTACCGCGGTAGGGGCCGATTCCGTACATCGCTAGCTCGACAGCGCACACGGATCAGCCGTGCCCGCAGTGCCTGCAGCCGTCGACACAGCCCCGTCGGTGGCGACCCTCACATAGACGAGTGGAGCTGACGTGAGCACCAGTATTGATTCATTCGGAGCAAAGGGAACCCTCGAGGTCGGTGAGAACTCCTATGAGATCTTCCGACTCGCGGCCGTCCCCGGCACCGAGAAATTGCCTTACTCCTTGAAGGTTCTCGCCGAGAACCTTCTCCGCACCGAAGACGGAGCCAACATCACCGCGGATCACATCCGCGCAATTGCAGGCTGGGATCCCTCGGCTCAGCCGAGCATCGAAATCCAGTTCACGCCGGCTCGCGTGATCATGCAGGACTTCACCGGCGTTCCTTGCGTCGTCGACCTCGCCACCATGCGTGAGGCTGTCACCACCCTCGGCGGCGACCCCAACAAGGTCAACCCGCTCTCCCCCGCCGACATGGTCATCGACCACTCGGTCATTCTCGACATCTTCGGCCAGGCCGATGCACTCGAGCGCAACGTCGACCTCGAATACGAGCGCAACGGCGAGCGTTACCAGTTCCTCCGCTGGGGCCAAGGCGCATTCGACGACTTCAAGGTCGTCCCCCCGGGAATGGGCATCGTTCACCAGGTCAACATCGAATACCTGGCACCGACCGTCATGGCCCGTAACGGCCAGGCATACCCCGACACCTGTGTCGGCACCGACTCGCACACCACCATGGTCAACGGCCTGGGCGTGCTGGGCTGGGGCGTCGGCGGCATCGAGGCCGAGGCAGCCATGCTCGGCCAGCCGGTCTCCATGCTCATCCCCCGCGTTGTCGGCTTCAAGCTCTCCGGTGAGATCAAGCCCGGCGTCACCGCGACCGACGTCGTGCTCACCGCCACCGAGATGCTCCGCAAGCACGGCGTGGTCGGTAAGTTCGTCGAGTTCTACGGCAAGGGTGTTGCCGAGGTTCCGCTCGCGAACCGCGCAACCCTGGGCAACATGAGCCCCGAATTCGGTTCCACCGCAGCGATCTTCCCGATCGACAGCGAGACGATCGACTACCTGCGCCTCACCGGCCGCAGCGACGAGCAGCTCGCCCTCGTCGAGGCCTACGCCAAGGAACAGGGCCTGTGGCACGATCCCGACAAGGAGCCCGTCTTCTCCGAGTACATCGAGCTCGATCTGGGAACCGTTGTTCCCTCGATCGCCGGCCCGAAGCGCCCTCAGGACCGAATCCTGTTGTCGGAGTCGAAGACCGCGTTCCGCAAGGACATCCACAACTACGTGGAAGAGAACTATCCGACCGAGCACACTCAGCTCGACGAGGCCGTCGAGGAATCCTTCCCGGCGTCCGATCCCGCAGTTCTGTCGTTTGCCGATGACGGAGCAGTCGACGTTCACTCCGCCGCCAACGGCGCAGAAGGCCGCCCGAGCAAGCCGGTTGTCGTCAAGTCCGACGCAGGCGAGTTCGTTCTCGATCACGGCGCCGTCGTCGTTGCCGGCATCACGTCCTGCACCAACACGTCCAACCCGTCGGTCATGCTCGGCGCTGCGCTGCTTGCGCGTAATGCCGTCGAGAAGGGCCTCGCCACCAAGCCGTGGGTCAAGACCAACATGGCACCCGGTTCACAGGTTGTCACCGACTACTACGAGAAGGCCGGCCTCTGGCCGTACCTCGAGAAGCTCGGCTACTACCTCGGCGGCTACGGATGCACCACGTGCATCGGCAACACCGGCCCGCTGCCCGAGGCAGTCTCCAAGGCCATCAACGACAACGACCTGTCGGTGACCGCGGTGCTCTCGGGCAACCGCAACTTCGAGGGACGCATCTCCCCCGACGTCAAGATGAACTACCTGGCCTCCCCGCCGCTCGTCATCGCCTACGGCCTTGCGGGAACCATGGACTTCGACTTCGAAACCGACTCGCTCGGCGACGACAGCGATGGCAACCCCGTGTTCCTGAAGGACATCTGGCCGTCCACACAGGAGATCGAAGAGACCATCAAGACGGCGATCAGCCAGGACATGTTCCGCAAGTCCTACGCAACGATCTTCGCGGGCGACAGCCGCTGGCAGAACCTCTCGACCCCTGAGGGTGACACCTTCGAGTGGGACGAGAACTCGACCTACGTCCGCAAGGCTCCGTACTTCGACGGCATGCCGAAGGATCCGGCTCCGGTCAAGGACATCAAGGGCGCTCGCGTCCTCGCCCTGCTCGGCGACTCGGTCACCACCGACCACATCAGCCCGGCAGGTCCGATCAAGTCCGGCACCCCCGCCGCGCAGTACCTCGATTCCCATGGCGTCGAGCGCAAGGACTACAACTCGCTCGGCTCGCGTCGCGGCAACCACGAGGTGATGATCCGCGGAACGTTCGCGAACATCCGTCTGCGCAACCAGCTCCTCGACGAGGTCTCCGGTGGCTACACCCGCGACTTCACCCAGGACGGCGGCCCGCAGGCCTTCATCTACGACGCGTCGCAGAACTACCAGGCAGCCGGCAYCCCGCTGGTCGTCCTGGGCGGCAAGGAGTACGGCTCCGGATCGTCGCGTGACTGGGCCGCCAAGGGCACCAGCCTCCTCGGCGTCAAGGCCGTCATCACCGAGTCGTTCGAGCGCATCCACCGCTCCAACCTCATCGGCATGGGCGTCGTTCCGCTGCAGTTCCCGGTCGACGAGTCGGCTGCGTCGCTGAAGCTCGACGGCACCGAGACCTTCGACATCGAAGGCGTCGAGAAGCTCAACGAGGGCGTCACCCCGAAGACCATGAAGGTCACGGCAACGCGCGAGAACGGCGAGAAGGTCGTGTTCGACGCAGTCGTACGCATCGATACCCCCGGTGAAGCGGATTACTACCGCAACGGCGGCATCCTGCAGTACGTGCTCCGCAACATGATCAAGGGCTAGGCGCTCTAGGCGCTCCGCGCCTGTGCGTGTTTCCGGCCTGAACAGGCACTGAGCGCGCACGACCACTTCGAGCGGATCTCACCGTCCCGAATGACTGGTCGTGCGCGCTCAGTGCTTGAGGTCACCTTTTCTCGCGAAGGGCCGACAACATTGCACAGGCCGACGAAGGAGGCACTTTGCCCAAGGTCAGTGAAGACCATCTCGCGGCCCGGCGCAGTCAGATCCTGGACGGCGCCCGCCGATGCTTTGCAGAATACGGTTACGACGGCGCCACCGTCCGCCGGCTCGAGGAAGTGACCGGACTGTCACGCGGGGCGATCTTCCATCACTTCAAGGACAAGGACGGGTTGTTCCTGGCGCTCGCCCACGAGGACGCGACCAGGATGGCCGACGTGGTCGCCCACGAGGGTCTCGTCCAGGTGATGCGGGACATGCTCGCCCAGCCCGACCAGTTCGACTGGCTGGGAACCCGACTCGAAATCGCCCGGCGGCTGCGGAACGATCCCGACTTCCGCAGAAGCTGGTCGCAACGGTCGGCGGAACTGACCGAGGCGACCATGGCACGCCTCGCGCGGCAGAAGTCGGCCGGCCGCCTCCGCGACGACGTGCCGACCGACGTCCTCATCGGCTACCTGGACCTCGTGCTCGACGGCCTCGTCGCGCGCATCGCCTCCGGGCACGCCGGTGAGAACCTGTCGGCCGTGCTCGATCTCGTCGAGGAATCCGTCCGACGCCGCGACTGACACGGCACTCCCTCACCGACGCCGGTCAGGTCCTACGACGGTGAGCTCCGCCTCGTCCGCGGAGCTCCACCTCGGACTCCGCGAGAATGTTGCGGACGAATCCGTACGATCGCCCCATTTCCCGGGCGAGGGAACGAATACTCGCCCCGGCCTGATAGCGCTGTTTCAGCTCCGCCTGCAGATCGGCACGCGACGGTCCCGTGATCCGAGCGCTCTTGGCGAAGACCCCGATGTCAGCCATGAACTCCTCCAGTCGGCGAGCGACGGTGGTTTCCACGGTAGAGCGGAGCGACCGCGATATCTACGCGCCGGCTCAGGCGAGCTGAATCAGTTCCAGGTAGTCCTGCGACCAGTGGTCCTCGGTGCCGTCGGGCAGGAGGATGACCCGCTCCGGGTCGAGCGCCTCGGCGGCACCCGGGTCGTGGGTCACCAGCACGACGGCACCGGTGTAACTGCGGAGCGCGTCGAGCACCTGTTCGCGGGAAACGGGGTCGAGGTTGTTCGTCGGCTCGTCGAGCAGCAGGACGTTCGCCGCCGACGACACGAGCCCCGCGAGCGCGAGGCGGGTCTTCTCTCCGCCGGACAGTGTGCCCGCCGGCTGCTCGAGCTGCGGGCCGGTGAACATGAACGCACCGAGCAGCGAACGCAGCTCCTGCTCCCCCGTGTCCGGCGCCGCGTGGCGAATGTTCTCCCACACCGACGCGTTGTCGTCGAGGGTGTCGTGTTCCTGCGCGAAGTAGCCGATCTTCAGTCCGTGGCCGGGGACGAGTCCACCGGCGTCGGGGGTCTCGACGCCGCCGAGGATGCGCAGCAGCGTCGTCTTACCCGCACCGTTGAGGCCGAGCACGACGACGCGTGACCCACGGTCGATCGCGAGGTCCACTCCGGTGAAGATCTCGAGCGACCCGTAGACCTTGGTCAGGTTCTCCGCCATCAGCGGAGTCTTGCCGCACGCGGCCGGCTCGGGGAACCGGATCCGGGCCACCTTGTCGGACACGCGTTCCGCGTCGAGGTCCGACATCAGCTTGTCGGCGCGCTTCGCCATGTTCTGCGCCGCCACGGCCTTGGTGGCCTTCGCGCCGAGCTTCGCGGCCTGCGCGCGGAGCGCTCCGGCCTTCTTCTCCGCGTTCGCGCGCTCACGCCGGCGACGCTGCTCGTCGGTCGCGCGGGCGTCGAGGTACTTCTTCCAGCTCATGTTGTACACGTCGGCTTCGCCGCGTACGGCGTCGAGGAACCACACCCGGTTCACGACGTCGTTGAGCAGATCGACGTCGTGGCTGATCACGATCAGACCACCCTCGTGGTTCTGCAGGAATCCCCGCAGCCACGTGATCGAGTCGGCGTCGAGGTGGTTAGTGGGCTCGTCGAGCAGCAGGGTCGTGTCCGACCGTCCGCCGCTGCCGTCCGACGCGGCGAACAGGATGCGCGCCAGTTCGACTCGGCGGCGCTGACCACCGGACAGGGTGTGCAGTTGCTGACCGAGGATGCGGTCGGCCAGTCCGAGGCTGTTGCAGATGCGTGCCGCCTCGCTCTCGGCTTCGTACCCGCCGAGGGCGGAGAACCGGTCTTCGAGGTTGCCGTACTTGCGGACCGCCTTGTCGCGTTCGGCGTCGTCCACGACCTCCGACATCAGGATCTGCTGCTTCTCCATGTCCCGCAGCAGCGAGTCGAGACCGCGCGCGGACAACACCCGGTCCTTCGCGAGGACGTCGAGGTCGCCTTCCTTCGGGTCCTGCGGGAGGTACCCGAGGTCGCCGGTGCGTACGACGGCTCCCGCGTACGGCTCCCCCTCCCCCGCGAGGATGCGGAGGGTGGTCGTCTTGCCGGCACCGTTACGGCCGACCAGCCCGATGCGGTCGCCGGGCTGCACCCGCAAAGCCGGCCCGGGAGCAGACAGCAACGTCCGCACTCCAGCTCGAACTTCCAGGTCGGTAGCGGTGATCAACAAGAACTCCTAGGAATATGACACAGGCGCTTAATGAGAGAAACTGCGCAAAGAACACACGAACCAGCAATTTTACCCGACTGCCGCCCACTCGGAACACGCCCGTCAGTGATTCCGCTAACGTTCGCCGCCGTATCCGATCCCCCGGCGACCTCCGCCCCGGCCTTCGCTGCTGGACGGAACGTGAAAAATGCTGTCTGGACCAGTGCACGGTGGTGAGTTCGGTTGGTTCGATGGTGAGCTGCCCAATCTAGAATTCTGGAAACTGCAGCGTTCCGTCACGGTCCGACTATGGAATCGGGTCGCATGGCGGCGGAAAACTCGGCAGCCGTGACAGGCTGGCGGCGTGACAGCCACTTCCCGTCCGCCGATCTGGGACGTCGCGATCGTCGGCCTCGGCCCCGCCGGCCGCGCCCTCGCCCACCGGGCCACCGCCCTCGGTTCGGCAGTCGTATCGGTCGATCCGCTCCCCCGTCGGTCGTGGACCGCGACGTACGCCGCCTGGGAAGACGAACTCCCCGACTGGCTCCCGCGGGATGCCGTCGCGACGAGAACCGACCGCCCGGCAGCGTGGACAATGCGCCGCCACACTATCGATCGCACCTACTGCGTTTTGAATACACCTAGGCTGCAATCAATACTCGGTGACAATTGCCGAACTGTTATCGCAGGTAGAGCGATGGACATCTCCCCCACCTCCGTCCGACTGGACGACGGTTCGACGCTGAACGCTCACGCCGTCGTCGATGCCCGGGGTACGGGCGACAGCCCCGACCTCGCCCAGCAGACGGCGTACGGCGTCGTAGTGGACCCCGGCACGGCCGCGCACGCACTGGGCGGCGAGGCCGCGGTGTTCATGGATTGGCGCCGCGACAACGGCACGTCATCCATGGACGCGCCGTCCTTCCTCTACGGGGTCCCGCTCACCCGGGACCGGTTCCTGCTCGAGGAGACCTGCCTCGTCGGCCGGCCCCCACTCCCGATCTCCGAACTCGCCACCAGACTCCACGACCGGCTCCGGGCGCGCGGCATCACCGTGCCGTCCCATTCGGACGTCGAGCGCGTGAGGTTCGCCGTGGAGCCACCACCCGAGGCCGGTCGTTCCCACAGCTCGGACCAGGTGCGCTTCGGAGCCCGCGCCGGGCTGATGCACCCCGGCACCGGCTACAGCGTCGCCGCGTCACTTCTGTACGCAGATGCCCTGGCCCGGGACCTTCGTGACGGCTCGAACGCGCGACTGTGGCCGTGGAAGGCTCGCGCCGTCGCGTCACTGCGATCGATCGGTTTGCGCGTCCTTTTGGATCTGGGGCCCGAGCACGTCCCCGAATTCTTCGGGCATTTCTTCGATCTGCCGCCGCAACTGCAGGCCGCATATCTGTCCGAACGGTCGAATCCGCGTGGAACACTGTCGGCAATGGGCCGGATGTTTCTCGCATCCTCCGGCGATATCCGCGGTGTGATTCTCCGTTCCACGCTTCGCCGGGAAGTTCGATGAACTGTCGCGCGAACGCGAAAAGGAGACCATCATGGAACGCATGCGGTCGATATGGAAGGGCTCGATAGCGTTCGGACTCGTGAACGTGCCGGTCAAGGTCTATTCGGCAACCGAAGATCACGACATCAGATTTCACCAGGTCCATGCCAAGGACGGCGGCCGGATCAAATACAACCGCGTGTGCTCCGAATGCGGCAACGTCGTCCAATACGCCGATATCGACAAGGCCTACGACTCCGATGACGGCGTCCGAGTGGTGTTGACCGACGACGATTTCGGCAAGTTACCCGCCGCCGAGAAACACGAGATTCCCGTTCTGCAGTTCGTGCCGACCGAACAGATCGACCCCATTCTGTTCGAGAAGAGTTACTTCCTCGAACCGGATTCCAGCTCTCCGAAGGCCTATGTCCTACTCGCCACGGCCCTCGAGAACAGCGACCGCACCGCTCTCGTCCACTTCACGCTCCGCCAGCGCACCCGACTGGCCGCGATGCGCTCGCGAGACGGAGTGCTGGTGATCCAGACTCTGCTGTGGCCGGACGAGGTACGCGCGGCCGAGTTCTCCTCACTCGACGACGTGGACAAGCCGAAGGCGAAGGAACTCGCGATGGCCGAGACCCTCGTCGACAGCATGGCCGACGACTTCGACCCCACCGAATTCACCGACGACTACCAGGTGCAGTTGCGTGAACTGCTCGACGAGATGATCGAGTCGGGCGGCAAGAAGGTCATTCCCGTCGCCGAGGTCGAGAAGAGCGGCGAGGACGCCGAAGTGGTGGATCTCGTCGCCGCACTGCAGCGCAGCGTCGATGCCGCGGGGAAGAAGGCCGCACCCGCCAAGAAGACGCCGGCGAAGAAGGCCCCGGCCAAGACCGCGGCGAAGAAGGCCACAGCGAAGTCGTCCACCTCGGAACGCAAACGCGCCTGAATCGACGACAGGGCGCGGCCGGACGGACCCGGAACTCCTCAGATCCGGCGGATCACCGATACCACCTTGCCCAGGACGACTGCGTCGTCGCCGTCAATCGCGGTGTAGGCCGGATTACGGGGCTCGAGGGAGACATGGCCACCGCCTCCGAAAGGTGCACACCTCGCTCACGGCGGCACCCCGACGTTTCCGCACCGCACCCGCCACCCTCGCCCGCGACTTCGGCGCCGCGCTGCCGCGGGCGCTGCGCGGTCTGATCTCGCGAACACCGTTGCGGGCGCTGACCATGCCCACGCCACGGGTCAACCTGATCATCTCCCACGCCGCCGGCCCTGCTCAGCCGCTCTATACCGCGGGCATCGAGGTGACCGGGAACTTTCCCGTCTCCGCCGTCAGCGACGTGGCCGGCGACATCACCGTCGCCGCCATGTCCTACGGCCGGCACCTCGACGTCGGCATCATCGCCTGCCGAAACCTCGTCCCCGATGTGTGGGACGTGACCGAGCAGCTGCACCAGGCCCTCTCCGAACTGACCGCGTGCACCCGCAACGTCGAAAACCTGCGCCCCGGCCGTCCCCCGGTATCGAGGTAACCGCTCTCGTCATCGGCGCCACCATACCGACCCGAACATGTAGAAAGTCACAGCTCTACCCGGACACGATCTCGCGTGGAGGCCGCCCTGTAGAGCGGATCCTCCACCACGACACGTCACCATATGTGTTACTGGGAACCGTTGCCAGCCGGGGAATCCGGCTGCCCCTCATCAGGTGTCGGCGATGGGCGTGATCACGTACGGCGCGCCGACGCCGACTGCTACCGGTAGCAGTATGAATCGGACGAGGCATCGCCGCCCTGGAGGCGAACCTGGTGCACCCGCAGACCCCGGAAGTCCTCGTCATGAGGGAAGAAGGCCTCGTCGATGGTCATTCCGCCGCGAGGATCGGCGTGCATCTCGGCCATCCAGGCACCAACCCCGTCCGGGTAGAACTGGTCGTCCCAGGCGCCGTAAAGGGAGTTGGTGACGTAGACCCGCCGACCATCACGGCTGATCTCGACCATCTGTGGGCCACCGGACAGCGACCGGTTCGGTGCCGCCGGATGAGTGCTGTGGCCCACGATCCCTCCGAGCCGGACGGACCCGGTCTCTATGGGGCTGGCTGGGTCGTGCACGTCGAACTGTTTGAGTTCCCCGATACCCCAGCACGAGACGTAGAGGAATTTGTCGTCGACCGACAGGTCGATATCGGTCACCAGCGGTGGCACCGCACCGAACGGTTTCAGCGCAGGCGGCAACAGGTCGGGATCGGCCGGCTCGGCCGGGATAGTGATCACCTTGTCCACCGCCCAGCTGTCCCTGTCGCGGTGCCAACGCCACACCGAGGCCGACAGATCCTCGGTCGAGATCACCACGCCGAGGAATCCCCACGTGGCCTCCGGGTCGTGCGACGGGCGCAGCTCGAGCGGCATCTGGTGCTGCGCGCCGAGGTCCACTCGTTGCTGGTGCTTGCCGGTGCCGAGGTCCCAGAAATGGATCGCGTGGCCGTACTTGTTCTCCAGCAACAGCTCCGGTACCAGCCCGTCCTCGATCATCGACGGCGTGCCCCACTCGCTGCTGATCAGTGTGTTCTGGTTGAGGTGCCACCAGGCGTCGTACGCGAGATATTGAGGCCCCCGGTCGGTCTCCCATTGCCGGAGCACACCGAATGTGGAGTGATCGAGCAGTGCGATCCCGCCCGGCCCGTCCGATTCGTCGGCACCGCCGAGGCAGGTCATGAACACGCCGTCCGGCCCGCAGTGCAACGTGTGTGGTCGGGAGTAACCGGCCTTGGCTGCGAGCTCGGCGCTGTCCACGATCTTGGCCAGCGTGGGCTGACGTGGATCGGGCTGAGTATCGAACACATACAGGTTGGACGAGCGCAGACCCGGCACGATCAGGTACCGGCGAGCCAACCCCTCCATGTGGTGACCCTCGTGTTTCAGCGCGCTGCTACAGGCGTTCCAGCCGAAGTGGTGCAACTCGTTGCCCCGATGGGGTACCTCGGTCCAGCCCACCACCCGGCCGTATGTGCCCGAGCCGGGATCCACGTCGATCACGCTCAGCGCATCGGGCTTCTCCGCTGCGCGATCGAACGCGACCACGTAGGCCAGTTGCTCCGGTGCGGCGGCGGCCGCCTCGGCTGCGCTGCGATAGAAGGTCGGGTCCATAGTTGGCTGACTCATCTCAGCCTCCTTCGTATCGATACGACGAGACCCGCTCATACCTCCTGCTACAAGTACCGCAACCCGCGCCCACGGGGTCGCAGCGATGAGAAAGGACGCACGGGCTCTCGGTGTACACCAAACCCGTCTGCGCGCACAAACACCCGCCCGTCTACCGCGTATCGGGACATGGATACCCACTAAGGATAGGAGAAGCGGACGACGGGCGGAACCGGCTCGACCCGGCAACTCCAGCACTTGCGGGAATCCCGCATAGATATGCAGTCATACACGGTCCGGTTCTGAAATCCCAGCATACTGGGATGTGCTCAGCCGGCGCAGTCCAGGTAGATCATCTGCCCACCGGCCGTGCCCGCGAGGCGGCTGCGGTGATGGACGAGAAAACAACTGGTGCAGGTGAATTCGTCTGCCTCCTCGGGAATCTCCCGTACCGGGAATACCTCGCCGAACAAGTCGGCCCCGGGCAGCTCGAAGGACTCCGCGGTGTCCGTCTCCTCGACGTCGACGACGGCCGACTGCGATTCGTTCCTTCTGGCCTCGAGCTGGTCGAGCGAGCGCTCGGATGGCTCGTCGTCGGTGTTGGTAACTCTGGGTGGTCGTAGTCGGTCGGCCGACCCGGGCGTCACACCCGCGAGTGCAGGTCTGCGGCGAGCTGTGTCACGGTCCCCGAGGCGCAGCTGCGGTTGTCGCCGACGCCGCCGGAGGCGCCTCGTTTCGCCCAGCCGACGACATACAGTCCGTCGAGCGGTTCGCCCGTCTCGAGAGAGATCACTCGTCCTCGGCGGTTGGGCACCAGCCCCCGCCCGTCGACGGGGATGCCGTCGATCTGCTTCGTCGTGAATCCGGTCGCGCATATCGCGGAGTCCGCGAGGAAGGTCCGACCGGTCGTCGTGGTGACGGCGACGCCGCCGGCCGCTGTCTTCCCGAGATCGGTCACCTCCTGTCCGAAGGACAACACCACGCGCAGCAGGCCCGCGGCGGTGGCGGTCGGGCCGTCTGCCGCCCAGATATCGGCAGCCGGCAGGGCGGCAAGGTCACGGAGCAACGGGGTGTCCGCAGCGGCGACCGGCCGGCGGCCGGAGCGGTCGATCAGCACCTCGGCATTCTCGAGGTCCAGAAGTTCGTAGAACGCCGACGGCGTGAAGGAGGCGCGATCGGGGGCCGATCGCGACAACACGACCACCTCCGTCACCGCTTCTGCCGCGGCACCTCGGTCGCGTGTCTTGGCCATCCATCGGACGACATCGAAGGCGACGTTTCCCGCCCCGATCACGATGGATCTCGGTCCCAGCGGCCCGCGCGGGCGAAAGCCGGACACCCCACAGTTCTCGGCCACCAGAATGTCGATGGCCTCATAGACACCCTCGCCGCGATCCGCAGTCGTAGGTCCGAGTCTGCGCGGTTGTGAAGCGCCACACGCGAGCACTACGGCGTCGAATCTGGTCCGGAGATCGTCGACCGAGACATCCACACCGACTTCTGTGTTGTGGATGATCGTGACGCGATCGTCGTTGAAGGGCACGTCGAAGAGCCGGATCATGTCGCGAACGCCGATGTGGTCCCGGGAGACACCCCGGCGCAGTAGGCCCCCGATCTCGCCGTGCTGTTCGAAGACGGTGATGCGTACCGAGGTCGATCGCCGGAGGAGTTCGCGAACGGTGTACATCGCCGCCGGCCCGGATCCAACGACGGCGATCCTCAGCCTGTCACTCGGCCTGCCCAGCGGTTGCTCGAAGCGGATCCGTCGCGACAGGGGCCGGGACTCGGGAGCCTGCTCGAAGAACTCTGCGTTGCGGGCCGCGTCGCGTCGTTCGGTGAGGGTCAACGTCCACTCGGGTTTGATGGCAGACGCCGGGCAGGCCTCGACGCAGGCAGTGCAATCGATACACGAGCGCGGGTCGATGAACAACGTCTCGGCCGACTCGAAACCCGCTTCACCCGGGGCGGGATGAATGCAGTTCTGCGGGCACACTCGCACGCACGAGGCATCCTTACAGCAATGCCCCAGGACAACGTGGGTCACAACGACTCCTGCTTGCTCAGAGAAGATTCGATTTTCGGTAGATCCATCGCGCGCCGAAATTCAGCAGCCCTTCTCTGCTCAGGAATTCGATAAACGGTTCTGCGGCCCTGCGGAACATTATCCGGTGGTGTTCGTTTGCGTCGATTTCCGCGCCCACGACCTTCCAATCCAGGCCGAGATCCTCGTACATTCGACGATTGATCAGGCTCTTCGCGATGAGATGCGTTCCCATCGCGATGACCAAGGTGCTGATAAACCGCCGGACGCGCGAAATCGTGATCAACCGAGTCCGGATTTTCTGACGCGCGTACGCCATGTGCCGGGCTTCCTCGATAACATGGATATAGCAAGCCCTGCGGATGGGCGCGGCAACGTCTTCGCTCGCCATCCAGTCGCGTTGCATGACGTCGAAGATCTCTTCTCCGGCCAGCACGATTCCGTACGCCACCTCGTCCCACGCGATGGTCCGAAACAGCCATCCGAAAAAATCCAGTGAGCGGTCGCGCCTATAGAAATGCGATCCGATGCTGTCGATGACGTTGACGAACATCAACGAGTGCAGATTCTCGTCGGCGCATTCATTGAACAGAAACTTGACGTCCGAGCGGGCGGGGTCCGCGCTGTGGCTCGCCCGCAGCAATGCCACCTGCAATCCCACCTCCAGCCAGATTCCGACGCCCAGGAACTGCGCAACCTCGCTTCTGGTGAGGCGGACGCGCTCCGGCTCGGTCATGGAGTCCCACGTAGCGGTGCCGAACAGAGGCGACCACTCAGGTGTCATCCCGTGAAATTCGACGCCACCTGAATCGGGTTCGCAAACTAGGGGGTCCCGCGGATCGAATGAGAGGCGCTTGGCCGATTCCAAGAGAGTCTCGAATATCGCATCGCTTCCGGATGTCGTCATCCTTTCTTTACTCCTATATTCCGTTCCAATCGAATCTCGAATCGATTAGAGCTAATGTGATTATCTCGGGCGCAAAAACTCACCTTGCGCTCTGTCTCAACTGTGTTCCGCCCGGCATTCGAGTCGGTTACAACAGCCATCGCAGCGTACCCCGCCACCGACTCGACGATCAGGTTGMGGCATCCACTGAATTGATCTCGAATGTTTCGGCGTTTTTCATGAGAATTCAAGTAACACGCAGTTGTTCTGGGAAACCATGGCGCTGACGCTCTTGAACGAGTCGACGCCGACCACCGCGCTCGCCGCAATCGCAATCGTGCTCGACTCCCAGATCATGTCATCGGCACATGGAGCCTGCGCCTGGAATTCGGAGCGATCGCCGCCCTCGGTGCAGCACTGGTCCGCAAGAGATCCGCGCTGCTCGCGTTCGCCACCCCAACCGGCCGATACCGACGCATCAGACCCGGAGTCGCCCGTGCTCACCGCCCCGGCGGTGCACCGGGACCGAGGTCGGCACCGGGTCGCACTGGGCATGGACGATCCGCGTCGGCAGCTCGTCCGTGAATCGCGCTCCGGTTAGAGGGTCGACGACGGCGTCGGGGCGCGGGGTTCGGAAGAACACGAACGATTTACCGCCCACCTGGGAGATGGGGTTGCCGCGAGGCCCGTATTCGACCTCGGCGTGAGGCATTCTCAGGGCGAGTTCGTGGACATCTTCGACCCGCGCGTGCCGCGGTTTCGCCGCCATCACAGCAGTGATGGTGTCATGTCCCGCTCCGAGTAGGCCACGGCATCGATCGTCATACCGTTCGGGCACCGAGAAAAGGGGCTCGGCGAGATGGTTCTCGCCGAGCCCCWCCGTCAACGGTGGTGGGTYGTCAGACCGTGAAACCGAGGGCGCGCAACTGCTCGCGGCCGTCCTCGGTGATCTTGTCGGGGCCCCACGGCGGGAGCCACACCCAGTTGATCTTCAATTCGTTGCACAGCCCGCTGCGCACGAGTGCACCGCGAGACTGGTCCTCTATGACGTCGGTCAGCGGGCACGCCGCCGACGTGAGGGTCATGTCGAGGGTCACGACGTCCTCGTCCTCGGTGATCCCGTACACCAGGCCGAGATCGACGACGTTGATGCCGAGTTCGGGATCGACGACGTCACGCATCGCCTCCTCGAGCTCCTCGAGGCGTTTCGGGTCGGTGATCGCACCCGATGCGGCGGGCGCGGATTCGCCGCCCTGGTCCGCCGGCGCCTGCTCCGGTGCGGCTGCGGCGTCCGCCTGCGGCGTCTGCGTCTCGCTCATGATGCCTGTCCTCCGATTCGAGCTGGTTCGCCGTCTGCTGTCGGAACGGCCGAATCCTGTTCGTCCACGACGCGGTCGTCCACTATCTGAACAACCGCGTCCTTGAATGCCATCCATCCCAGCAACGCGCACTTCACGCGGGCCGGGTACTTCGAGACGCCGACGAAGGCGATGCCGTCCCCGAGGACGTCCTCGTCACCCTCGACGGTACCGCGGCTGCTGACCATTTCGTTGAACGCGGCAACGGTCTGCAGCGCCTGCTCGACGGGCATCCCCACCACCTGATCGGTGAGCACCGACGTCGACGCCTGGCTGATGGAGCAGCCCTGGCCGTCGTACGACACATCCACCACCGTGCCGTCGTCGGCGAGTTGCACGCGCAACGTCACCTCGTCGCCGCACGTCGGGTTGACGTGATGGACTTCGGCGCCGAACGGTTCACGAAGGCCGCGGCCGTGGGGATGCTTGTAGTGGTCCAGGATCACTTCCTGGTACATCTGTTCCATTCTCATGCAGGAACCTCCCCGAAGAACTCCTGGGCACGCCGCACCGCCGCCGCAAGAGCGGCGACCTCGTCGACCGTGTTGTACAACGCGAACGACGCCCTCGCCGTGGCCGCGACACCGAAATGCCGGTGCAGGGGCCAGGCACAGTGATGGCCGACGCGGATGGCGACGCCCTCGTCGTCGAGGATCTGGCCGAGATCATGCGCGTGGATCCCGTCGACCACGAACGACACTGCCCCACCACGGTTCTCGGCGGTCGTGGGTCCGATGATGTGCACGCCGTCAATGGCGCCGAGCGCTGCCAGTGCCGCCTCGACCAGGGTGTGCTCGTGCGCGGCGACTGCGTCCATCCCGATCTCGTCGAGATACCGGACCGCGGCGCCGAGACCGACCACCTGCGAAGTCATCGGAACGCCGGCCTCGAACCGCTGCGGCGGCGGCGCGTAGGTGGTGCGTTCCATCGTGACGGTCTCGATCATCGAGCCGCCGGTGATGAACGGCGGCATCGCGTTCAGCAGTTCGCGGCGCCCGTACAGGACACCCACGCCGGACGGGCCGAGCATCTTGTGCCCGGAGAACGCCGCGTAGTCGACTCCGAGCGCGTGGAAGTCCACCGCCATGTGCGGGACGGACTGGCAGGCGTCGAGCACCACCAGTGCGCCGACCGCGCGGGCGCGGCGGACCAGTTCCTCGACCGGTGCCACCGCCCCGGTCACGTTGGACTGGTGGGTGAACGACACGACCTTGACGGCATCGGTCAGCTCGAGCGAGTCGAGATCGATGCGGCCGTCGTCGGTGACGCCGTACCAGCGCAACGTGGCACCGGTGCTGCGCGCAAGCTCCTGCCACGGCACCAGATTGGCGTGATGCTCGAGCTCGGTGATGACGATCTCGTCGCCGGGACCGAGGTGCCGTTCGAAGCGATCGTCGCCGAGGACGTGGGTGACGAGGTTGAGGGACTCCGTCGCGTTCTTGGTGAACACGAGTTCGTCGCTGTCGGCGCCGACGAACTCGGCGATCGCCGCACGCGCGTTCTCGTACGCGTCCGTGGCCTCTTCGGCGAGCTGGTGAGCGCCTCGGTGCACGGCGGCGTTACAGGTGGTGAGAAACTCCCTCTCGGCGTCGAGCACCTGATTCGGGCGCTGCGATGTGGCACCCGAATCGAGGTACACCAGCGGTTTTCCGTCGCGGACCGTACGCGCCAGGATCGGGAAGTCCTCCCGGATCCGGGTGACGTCGAATACGCGCACCGAGGTGGTCATCTGCGTTTATGCTCCTTGCGTTGCTGCAGCCTGGGTGAAGCGCTCGTAGCCGTTCGCCTCGAGCTCGTCGGCCAGTTCCGGCCCGCCCGACTCGACGACGCGACCGCCGACGAACACGTGGACGTACTCCGGCTTGATGTACCGGAGGATGCGCGTGTAGTGCGTGATCAGCAGGATTCCGCCGTGCTCGCGCTCCTTGTAGCGGTTCACACCCTCGGAGACGACGCGCAGGGCGTCGACGTCGAGTCCGGAGTCGGTCTCGTCGAGGATCGCGATCTTCGGCTTCAGCAGGCCGAGCTGCAGGATCTCGTGGCGCTTCTTCTCACCGCCGGAGAAACCTTCGTTGACACTGCGCTCGCCGAACGAGGGGTCGATGTCGAGTTCGGTCAGCGCCTCCTTGACCTCCTTCACCCAGTGGCGGAGCTTCGGGGCCTCGCCACGGACGGCGGTGGCCGCGGTGCGCAGGAAGTTCGACATCGAGACGCCGGGAACCTCGACGGGGTACTGCATCGCGAGGAACAGTCCCGCGCGGGCCCGCTCGTCGACGCTCATCTCGAGGACGTCCTCACCGTTGAGGGTGATGGACCCCGAGGTGATCYGGTACTTGGGGTGACCCGCGATGGCGTACGACAGCGTCGACTTGCCGGAACCGTTGGGCCCCATGATCGCGTGCGTCTCGCCGGACCGAACCGTCAGGTTCACACCCTTGAGGATGTTGATCGGTTCGGCGTTCTCGTCGGTGTTCGCGACGTCGACGTGCAGGTCCTTGATTTCCAGGACCGAGGTTTCGGGGGTGGAAGCGTCAGGGGTAGACATTGTGATCCTTCGAAGAAATGGGAAGTAATGGTCCGGCGGCGCGGCTCAGACGCCGACTGCGGCGAGTTCCGCCTCGACGGCAGCCTCGAGACGCTCGCGGATCTCGGCGACGGCGATCTTGTTGATGATCTCGTGGAAGAACCCGCGCACGACGAGTCGCCGTGCCGCGTCCTCGGGGATTCCGCGGGCGCGCAGGTAGAACAACTGCTCGTCGTCGAATCGACCCGTGGCGCTGGCGTGGCCGGCACCCACGATCTCGCCGGTCTCGATCTCCAGGTTCGGGACCGAGTCAGCGCGGGCACCGTCCGTGAGGACGAGGTTGCGGTTCAGCTCGAACGTGTCGGTGCCTTCGGCCGCCGCACGGATCAGCACGTCGCCGACCCACACGGTGTGGGCGTCGGGCTTCCCCGACTCCGGATCACCCTGCAGGGCGCCCTTGTAGACCACGTTGGACTTGCAGTGCGGCTGCGAGTGATCCACCAGCAGTCGCTGCTCGAAGTGCTGTCCCGCGTCGGCGAAGTACAGACCGAGCAGTTCGGCGTCGCCGCCGGGACCGTCGTATTTGACGGTCGCGGACAGGCGGACGAGGTCGCCGCCGAGGCTCACGGCGTTGTGCCGCAGGACCGCGTCCCGGCCGAGGCGCGCGTGATGCGACGCCACGTGCACGGTGTCGTCCGCCCAGTCCTGGACGGCGACGACGGTGAGGTGGGCGCTGTCGCCGAGCACGAATTCGACATTCTCGGCGAACGTGCCGCTGCCGCGCTGGTCGATGACGACGGTCGCCTTCGCGAACGCGTCGAGCCGGATCTGCAGGTGCCCGAAGGCGACCTTGCCCTCGCCCGGGCCCGTGATCGTGATGTTGATCGTCTCCGCGACCTCGACCTCGCGGCCGACGGTCACGACGGTCGCCGTCTCGAAACCCGAGTACGCCTGTGCGGCAACACGGTCGGCGGGAACGCCGGCCTTGCCCAGCCGGTCGTCGTCGCGGCCGACGGTCTCGACCTTCACGGAGTCCGGGCCTGCGACGTCGACGGTGGCCGTGCCGCTCGCCACGGCCGATCCGTCGTGCAGTCCGCGCAGACGGCGCAGCGGGGTGAACCGCCAGACCTCGTCACGACCACCGGGGATCTCGAACGCGTTGACGTCGAACGACGTGAAGACCTCGCCCTTGTTGGCGATCGGCGAGCCGGTGGACGTCCGCGCTATCCGCGGATTCTCGCCGGCGACGGCTCCCGTGACTCCGAGATTCTGGACACCAGTTTCTGGCGTGGTCACTAACCCACCGCCCCTTCCATCTGCAGTTCGATCAGGCGGTTCAGTTCCAGGGCGTACTCCATCGGGAGTTCCTTGGCGATCGGCTCGACGAAGCCGCGCACGACCGTGGCCATGGCCTCGTCCTCGGTGAGCCCGCGGCTCATCAGGTAGAACAGCTGGTCGTCGCTCACCTTCGACACGGTGGCCTCGTGACCCATGGTCACGTCGTCCTCCCGGATGTCGACGTAGGGGTAGGTGTCCGAGCGGCTGATCTGATCGACCAGCAGGGCGTCACACTTGACCGTCGACTTGGAGCCGTGGGCGCCCTTGTTGACCTGGACGAGTCCGCGGTAGGACGCGCGGCCGCCGCCGCGGGCCACCGACTTGCTGATGATGGTCGACGACGTGTGCGGCGCGAGGTGCAGCATCTTCGCACCGGTGTCCTGGTGCTGGCCCTCACCGGCGAATGCCACGGAGAGAACCTCGCCGCGGGCGTGCTCGCCCATCATCCAGACGGCCGGGTACTTCATGGTGACCTTGGAACCGATGTTGCCGTCGATCCACTCCATGGATCCGCCGGCCTCCACCTTGGTCCGCTTGGTGACCAGGTTGTAGACGTTGTTCGACCAGTTCTGGATGGTCGTGTAGCGGCAGTGGCCGCCCTTCTTCACGATGATCTCGACCACCGCGGAGTGCAGCGAGTCGGACTTGTAGATCGGTGCCGTGCAGCCCTCGACGTAGTGCACCGAGGCGCCCTCGTCGACGATGATCAGGGTCCGCTCGAACTGGCCCATGTTCTCCGTGTTGATGCGGAAGTAGGCCTGCAGCGGGATGTCGACGTGCACGCCCGGCGGGACGTAGATGAACGAGCCACCCGACCACACCGCGGTGTTCAGCGCGGAGAACTTGTTGTCRCCGGCCGGGATGACCGTGCCGAAGTACTCCCGGAACAGTTCGGGATGCTGCTTCAGACCCGTGTCGGTGTCGAGGAAGATGACGCCCTGCGACTCGAGGTCCTCACGGATCGAGTGGTAGACGACCTCCGACTCGTACTGCGCCGCGACACCGGCGACGAGGCGCTGCTTCTCGGCCTCGGGGATGCCCAGCTTGTCGTACGTGTTCTTGATGTCCTCGGGCAGGTCTTCCCAGCTCTCGGCCTGCTTCTCACTCGAGCGCACGAAGTACTTGATGTTGTCGAAGTGGATGCCTTCGAGGTCCGATCCCCAGTTCGGCATCGGCTTCTTGTCGAAGGTCTTCAGCGCACGCAGACGGATGTCGAGCATCCAGTCCGGTTCGCTCTTCTTCGCCGAGATGTCGCGCACGACGTCTTCGGACAGACCGCGCTGCGCACTGGCACCGGCCTCGTCGGAATCGGACCAGCCGTACCCGTAATGCCCGAGTGACGCGATGGTCTCTTCCTGCGTGAGCGGCTCGGCGTTGGCCGACGCAGTGGATGTCACCTGGTCTGATGTGACGGTCATGCGAGCTCCTTCCGGAGTCTTGTTACGAGACCGGCGAGGGCTGGTCGCCGGTGGAAAACAGGTTGCTGACTAGGGGATCTATCGGGATAGCGTTGCTATTTGGGGCCGGACGGTGGGACGAGTGGAACGTGGGTGGTGCAGGCGCAGTCGCCGTTCGCGATGGTCGCGAGCCGCTGGACGTGGGTGCCGAGCAGTTGGGCGAACGCGGCCTGCTCGGCTTCGCACAGTTCCGGGAATTCCTCGGCGACGTGCGAGACCGGGCAGTGGTGCTGGCAGATCTGCACGCCGTTGCCGACCGGGCGGGTCGAGGCCGCGAATCCGGCGGTGGTGAACGCGTCGGCGATGGCGTCGGCGGTGGTTTCGAGGCCTTCGGCGCTCTGATCCGCGGCCGGGGTGACGTCGCCGACGATCGCCTGCACTCGGCGGCGAGCGAATTCGGTGATCGCGGCGTCTCCCCCGACCTCCCGCAGTTGGCGCATGGCCGCGCCCGCGAGGTCGTCGTACGCGTGACCGAGTCTGCCGCGGCCTTTGGCAGTGATCTGGAAGTATTTGGCGGGCCGTCCCCGTCCGCGGTGACGCACGGCGACGGAGGACGCCTCGCGCGCCTCGCCGGATTCGAGGAGTGCGTCGAGATGGCGACGGACGCCTGCGGCGCTCAGGCCCAGGCGGGTTCCGATTTCCGACGCGGTGATGGGTCCCTCCTCGAGGAGGAGCTTCACGACGGCCGCGCGGGTGTGCCCTTCGTGGCCCACGGCGACGGGTGACGCGGTTGCGACAGGCGCCGCCGAAGGAGGCGCGTGAACTGCGCTTTCCTTCGCTGCACGTGGTGTCGTATCCGTTTTCACAACACCAGTGTGACGGAATTCCGATCGCAGGTCTACTAAGGGTGCCCTGCCTTACACCTGTGATTATGTGCCGCCCGGGCGCGGGAATACTGGCCGAACCGGCCGTGTTCGGCGCACCGCTACGCTGCCTGTGTGCCGCAGACCCCCGAGAACCCGGAGCCGACCCGCGCGGAGCCGACCTTGACGGCTCGCGCCGCTCTTCGACATCCGGCCGAGCTCGTCCGGCGGGCGCTGGGCATCGACGGACCCTCCCCCCGCTCGTCGGTGGCGGCCGCGCTGCACGGCGACGAACCGGAGACCGCAGGCCTGAACGGGCAGGAGACCGCGCAGCTCCGCGGCATCCGCCGGTTCGGCGCGACCGGCGCCGTCCTGATGGCCGTCGGCGCACTGGGCGCCGGCGCCCAACCGGTACTGCAGAACCCCGTCCAAGGGCTGCGCATCATCGGACTTCCCGCCCGGATCCCCAGCGTCGCGCTGACCCTCGCCATGACCGGCACGGTGATGATCGTGCTTGCGTGGCTGCTGCTCGGACGGTTCGCGATCGGCAGCCTGCAGTCGGGGGCCGTGCGCCGCCTCAACCGGTCCCAGCTCGACCGCACCCTGTTGCTGTGGATCATCCCGCTGTCCGTCGCGCCGCCGATGTTCAGCAAGGACGTGTACTCGTACCTCGCGCAGAGCGAGATCGCGGCCCGCGGGCTCGACCCCTACGCCATCGGTCCCGCGGGCGCTCTCGGCGTCGATCACGTCCTGACCCGCACCGTGCCGACGATCTGGCGGGACACACCGGCGCCGTACGGCCCACTGTTCCTCTGGATGGGTCGCGGGATCAGCTGGCTGACCGGCGAGAACATCGTCGCGGGAATCTTCCTGCACCGGCTGCTCGCGCTCGCCGGTGTGGCCATGATCGTGTGGGCGCTCCCCCGCCTTGCACGCCGCTGCGGCGTCGCCGAGGTCAGCGCCCTCTGGCTGGGCGCCGCCAACCCCCTGCTGCTGTTCCACCTGGTCGCCGGGATCCACAACGAGGCGCTGATGCTCGGCCTCATGCTGGCCGGGATCGAACTGGCGCTGCGGGCCGTCGAACGGGCGGATCCGATCCGCGGGCAGTCCCTTCTCCTGCTGCTGTCGGGGGCGGCGCTCATCGCCCTGTCGTCGACGATCAAGATCCCCTCCCTGCTCGCGCTGGGATTCGTCGGGATGGCGCTGGCCAGGCGATGGGGCGGAACCCCGAAAGCGGTGCTCACCGCGGCCGCACTGCTCGGCGGGGTGGCCCTGGTGGTCACCCTCGTCATCAGCACGTCCAGCGGGCTCGGCATCGGCTGGGTGCACACGCTCGGCACGGCGAACGCGGTCCGCAGCTGGATGTCGATTCCCACGCTCCTCGGGCTGGGCACCGGACTGGCCGGGGTTCTGCTGGGCCTCGGCGATCACACGACGGCGGTGCTGAGCCTGACCCGGCCGATCGCCGCCGTCGCTGCGGCGTTCATCACACTCCGGATGCTCGTCGCCACCCTCGTCGGCCGCATCCACGCGGTCGGCGCGCTCGGACTGTCCCTCGGCGCGGTCGTCCTGCTGTTCCCCGTGGTGCAGCCCTGGTATCTGCTGTGGGCGGTCCTGCCGCTCGCCGCCTGGGCCACTGCACCCGCGTTCCGGGTCCCCGCGATCGTCTTCTCGTCCATCGTCAGCGTCATCCTGATGCCGAACGGCGGCGAGTACCAGCCCTTCGTCATCGTCCAGGCCGCCATCGCCACCATCTTCACGGCGGGAACGCTGATCGTGATCACCCGCAACCGCCTGCCGTGGCGGGTCGGTCCGGGGCAGCAACAGGCCGTGCCGGAACCGCAGGATCCGCCCCGGGACGACGCCGGCGCGGAAAGCCGGGGCACCGGCCGGGTCACACCCGGCCAGGGCTTACGCTGATTCCCCGTGACCTCGCGAACGCCCGGATCGGCGCAACCTGCTGTACGCCTGGAAGGCGTGGTGAAGACCTTCGACGGTGTGAGGGCCGTCGACGGGCTCGATCTCACCGTCGAACCGGCACAGGTCGTGGCGTTGCTCGGTCCCAACGGCGCGGGTAAGACCACCACCGTCGAAATGTGTGAGGGTTTCGTCCGCCCCGACAGCGGCACCGTGCGCGTCCTCGGACTCGACCCCATCGCCGATGCCGGCGCCGTCCGGGCCCGGATCGGTGTGATGCTGCAGGGCGGCGGCGCGTACCCCGGTTCCCGCGCCGGCGAGATGCTCGACCTGGTCGCCGCCTACTCCGCCGACCCCCTCGACCCCGACTGGTTGCTGCGCAGCCTCGGCCTCGAGGAGGCGCGTCGCACCCCGTACCGCCGGCTGTCCGGCGGGCAGCAGCAACGCCTTTCCCTGGCCTGCGCGCTGGTCGGCCGCCCCGAACTGGTCTTCCTCGACGAACCCACCGCCGGGCTCGACGCCCAGGCCCGCCTGCTGGTGTGGGAACTGATCGACGCGCTGCGCCGCGACGGCGTCAGCGTGCTGCTGACGACGCATCTGATGGACGAGGCCGAGGAACTCGCGGACCGGCTCGTCATCATCGATCACGGGTCGATCGTCGCTGCCGGAACGCCCGCCGAGGTCACCAGCCGCGGCGCCGAAGGCCAGTTGCGGCTCACCGCGCCCGCCGGTCTCGACACCGGACCGCTCGCACGGACCCTCCCCGACGGCTTCCGGGTGGCCGAGTCCGGACCGGGGACCTACCTCGTCGAGGGGCCGATCGACCCGAAGGTGGTGGCCTCCGTCGCGTCGTGGTGCGCCGATCTGGACGCCCTGATCAGCGACATCCGCGTCGACCAGCGCAGCCTCGAGGACGTCTTCCTCGAACTCACCGGCCGGGAACTGAGGGGATGACGATGAGCACCAGTGACCGTCTGACGGAGAATCGTTTCGCCCCCGGCACGTTCACCCCCGATCCCCGCCCGAGCGGCGCGGCGGTCATGCTGCGGGCGCAGACCGCGCTCGAGCTGAAACTGCTCCTGCGTAACGGCGAACAGCTGCTCCTGACGATGTTCATCCCGATCACGCTGCTGATCGGGCTGTGCCTGCTGCCCATCGGCGACCTCGGAACGTCGCGCGTCGACAAGGTGGTGCCCGCCGTGATGATGGTGGCCGTGATGTCCACCGCGTTCACCGGGCAGGCGATCGCGGTCGGGTTCGACCGCCGGTACGGTGCCCTCAAACGGCTCGGCGCGACTCCCCTGCCCAAGTGGGGAATCATCGCCGGGAAGAGCGCCGCGGTGGTCATCGTCGTCGCCCTGCAATCCGTCCTCCTCGGCGTGATCGGGCTGGCTCTCGGCTGGCGTCCGAGTGCGTGGGGACTCGTCCTCGGCGCCGTGATCATCGCGCTGGGCACCGTGACGTTCGCGGCGATGGGCCTGCTGCTCGGCGGCACCCTCCGCGCCGACATCGTCCTCGCCCTCGCCAACATCCTGTGGTTCGTGATGGTCGGTGTCGGCAGTGTGGTGTTCGCCACCGGCGACCTCCCGTGGCTTCTCCACACCGGGGCCCGGCTGATTCCGTCCGGAGCGCTCGCGCACGCGCTGGACGCCGCACTGTCGGGTTCGGTGGACGTGCTCAGCGTCGTGGTCCTCGCCGTCTGGGGCGCGGCCGCGGGGGCCCTGGCCGCAAGGACGTTCCGATTCACGTGATCCGTCGACTCACGGCCCGCCGCGCGGGCACCGTTCTCGCTGTTCTGCTCGCCGTTCTCTGGGGTGGCGCGCTGCCCGCGGGCGCCGCACCGCAGTGGGGTCCGCCTGCGGCGCCGAATCCGTTCCTCGGACCCGCGGGCACGTCCACGATGCACGGCGACGCGGGGTCCACCGACGTGACGCCGCTGCCCGGTCCCGGCACCGGCCCGGTCACGCTGTCCGCGTACCCGCTCGTGTCCGCGTGCCCGACCCTCCTGCAGGGTTCCGACCGGCTCGTCGTCGCCCTGTGCACGTCCGTGGCCGGCCAGGTTCCCACCGTGCACCTGATCGACCCCGCGGCCCCGGCGGCGCCGTTCGGCGGCTCGCTCGCCACGTTCGCGCTGGCGAAGGGCAGCCTGCTCGGTGGCGTGTACGCGTTCCTCGACAACGACAACCGCCTGGTCGTCGTCGACGGCAACCGTCAGCTACTGCGCCTCGGACATTCGAAGGACCCCGCAGGCCAGTGGCGGATCACCGTCGACTCGCACGTCGATCTGTCCGGCAGTGTTCCCCAGGGCGACAACGTGACCGGGCTGACTCCGGACTGGCAGGGCAACGTCTGGTTCGCGACGGGCGGCGGTGTCGTCGGAGCCGTGGATCGCGGCGGTGTCGCGCACACCCTGCCGCTGGCCGCGGGCGAGCAGGTGCAGAACAGCATCTCCACCTCGCCGGCAGGCGCCGCGGTCGCGACCACGCACGCCCTGTACCAGTTCGCGCTCCGCGACGGCGAGGTCCGTCTGGATTGGCGCCGCGAGTACGACCGCGGACCGGACCGTAAGCCGGGGCAGCTGAGCCACGGCACGGGCTCCACCCCCACCTACTTCGGACCGTCCACCGGCAGCGATTTCGTCGCGATCGTCGACAACGCCGACCCGCAGGTGAATCTCCGGGTCTTCCGCGCCGATTCCGGCGACGAGATCTGCACCCTCCCGGTGCTCGGCAACCCGGGCGGCAGCGAGAACTCGCCGATCGGCATCGGCAACTCGGTGTACGTCGCCGGGACGTACGGCTACCCGTATCCCACCGTCCCGGACGGGGCGGGACCGGCCGTTCCGACGAACGCGCCCTTCACCGGCGGCATGACGCGGGTGGACATCGACCCGATCGGCTGCCACCAGGTGTGGAGCAACGACGTCCGCAGCGCCGCGGTCCCGCACCTGTCGACCGGCGACGGCCTGCTGTACACCGTGATCCGCCAGGGGTTCGACGTCACGACACCCCTGGACGGTTTCGCGTTCGCGGTGATCGACCCGTCCGACGGCTCCGTCGAGCACACCAGCCCACTCCCCGGCACCGCCGTCAACGACACCCTGCAGATGTCCGGACTCGTCACCGATACCGGCGACTTCTGGCAGGGCACGGTGACCGGCATCCTGCGCATTCGCGGCGAGTAGCACGAAGTCGGCTGCGCCGCCACCGGCCCAACGACACGCTGTAGTTGACCGCCCTCTACCATCGATGCCGTGCTGTATCGCGGGTTTCTGAGCCTGGTAGACCGTCTCCCCCTTCCGTCGCTGACCGTGCAGCGTGTCATCGCGTTCGCGGTGATCCTCACGCAGGGCGGCATCGCCGTCACCGGGGCCGTCGTCCGGGTGACGGCCTCCGGCCTCGGCTGCCCCACGTGGCCGCAGTGCTTCCCCGGCAGCTTCGTGCCGGTCGGGCACGGCGAGGTCGCCGTCGTCCACCAGGCGGTCGAATTCGGCAACCGGCTGCTGACGTTCGTCGTCGTCGTGGCCGCGGCCCTGATCGTCCTCGCGGTCACCCGCGCGCGCCGCCGCAAAGAGGTCCTCGTCTACGCGTGGATGATGCCTCTCGGCACCGTCGTGCAGGCCGTCATCGGCGGTGTCACGGTGCTCACCGGACTGCTGTGGTGGACGGTCGCGGTGCACCTGCTCGCATCCATGGCGATGGTGTGGCTGGCGACCGTGATGTACGCGAAGATCTGCGAACCGGACGACGCCCCGGCGATCGACGTGATCCCGGCACCGCTGCGCTGGCTCACCGCGCTGTCGGCGGTCGCGCTGGCCGGGGTCCTCGCCGCCGGAACGCTGGTCACGGGTGCGGGACCGCACGCGGGAGACAAGAGTCTCGACCGCGTGGTTCCCCGCCTCGAGGTGGAAATCGTCACGCTCGTGCACCTGCATGCGCAACTGCTCGTGGGTTATCTGGCGTTGCTGGTCGGCCTGTGCTTCGGTCTGTACGCCGTCGGCGCCGGCCGCGCGGTGAAGGTCCGGGTGCAGGTTCTGCTCGCGCTGGTGGTGGCGCAGGCGCTGATCGGGCTGGTCCAGTTCTTCACGGACGTTCCCGCCGCCCTGGTGGCGTTCCACGTCGCGGGGGCCGGGCTGTGCACCGCGGCCACCGCGGCGGTGTGGGCCGCGGGACGCACCCGCGAGTACGTCACGCAGCCCGACACCGCGAGCGTCTAGCGCTCGTTGCGGGCCTTCGGGAACCGGGTCTGCCGCGCGACCCAGCCGGCCATCTTCTGGATGTGACCCTTGCGGGGCGTGACGATGCTGGTGATCGCGCGGTCCCACTCCGAGACGGTGACGGCGTCGAGCGAGGCGACGACGGCGTTCGCGGTGGCGAGATCCTCGACGACCTGGTCACCGAGGATGCCGTCGGCTCCGACGAGGGTGATCCGGACGCCGGCGAGCCCGATGGGCTGGATGACGGCGCTGGCCGAACCGCCGTGCTCGGCGACGAACTTCTTGATCGCGTCGACCGTGTGGGACGGCAGCGAAGGCGCCGGGCTCGAGGGGGCCTGTTCCGCATGGGTGTCGGTACTCATGGTCCGAGAATACTGGGCGGTAGTCGTGCCGTGTCCGCCAGGCTCCGTGCGGCGGGCCGCGCCGTGTAGAACTGAAACCATGCGCGCTATACAGGTTTCCCGTCTCGGTGGTCCCGACGTCCTCGAACTGGTAGAGGTTCCCGAACCCGAGATCGGAGCGACGGATCTGCTCGTTCGTACCGACGCGATCGGCATCAACTTCATCGACACGTACTTCCGGACGGGGCTGTATCCGCGGCCGCTGCCCTACGTTCCCGGCGACGAGGGCTCCGGCGTCGTGGAKGCCGTCGGCGGCGATGTTGCGGATTTCGCGCCCGGCGACCGGGTGGCCTGGTGCGCCGCTCCCGGCAGCTACGCGGAGAAGGTGGCCGTGCCCGCGGCGGCCGCGATCGCCGTCCCCGACTCCGTGCCCGCCCCGCAGGCCGCCTCTGCGCTGCTGCAGGGCATGACCGCCCACTACCTGGCCCACTCCACGTACCCAATCCAGTCCGGCGACACCGTCCTCGTCCACGCCGGGGCGGGCGGAGTCGGTCTGATCCTCACCCAGATGGCGACGACGCTGGGCGCCCGGGTGATCACCACGGTGTCCTCCGACGCGAAGGAGCAGCTGTCCCGTGACGCCGGAGCCCACGAGGTGCTGCGCTACGACGACGACATCGCGGCCCGGGTGCGGGAACTGACCGACGGCGAGGGCGTCGCAGCCGCGTACGACGGTGTCGGCGCGTCCACGTTCGAGGCCAGTCTCGCGTCGGTGCGGATCCGGGGAACGGTCGCGCTGTTCGGTGCGGCGAGCGGGCCGGTGCCGCCGTTCGATCCGCAGCGACTGAACCCGGCAGGTTCGCTGTTCCTCACCCGGCCGACGCTCGCGCACCACGTCCGCAACCGGGAGGAACTGACGTGGCGGGCGGGAGACGTGTTCGCCGCCCTCGCCGACGGTGCACTCACGGTCCGGGTGGGAGCGGAGTACCCGCTCGAGCGGGCGGAGGAGGCGCACCGCGACCTCGAGGCGCGGGCGACGACGGGATCGATCGTGCTGGTGCCCTGAGACGAAGCGGGGTCAGCTCAGCAGGCTGCCGACGGTCTGCAGTCCCAGCACCGAGTCGACGGCGAGCCCGACGAAGACGATGGCCAGGTAGTTGTTGGACTGCAGGAACAGGCGGAGCGGTTTCACGGCCGCTCCGCCGCGGACGCTGCGGTACAGCTGATGGGCCATGAGCAGGAACCAGGCGCCGGCGACGAGGGTCACGGCCGCGTACACGACTCCGGCGGCGGGGACGAGCACCAGCGACGTGATCACCATCGCCCAGCTGTACAGCAGGATCTGCTTGGTGACGTGCTCCTCCGTGGCGATCACCGGCAGCATCGGGACACCGGCCGCCTTGTAGTCCTCCTTGTAGCGCATCGCGAGCGCCCAGGTGTGCGGCGGCGTCCAGAAGAAGATGACCAGGAACAGCACGATGGGCTGCCAGCTCAGCGATCCGGTGACCGCCGACCAGCCGACCATGACGGGCATGCAGCCCGCGGCACCGCCCCAGACGACGTTCTGCCAGGTCCGGCGCTTGAGCACCATCGTGTACACGAGCACGTAGAACGCGATGGTCAGGACGACCAGACACCCGGCGAGCAGGTTCGCCCGCCACCACAACCACAGGAACGACGCGACCCCGAGGGTCATGCCGAACACGAACGCGTGCGACGTCGGAACCGCGTCGCGGGCCAGCGGCCGCCGCGCGGTGCGCTTCATGACCTTGTCGATGTCGGCGTCGACGACGCAGTTGAGGGAGTTTGCGCTCGCCGCACCCATCCATCCGCCGAACAGCGTGCTGAGGATCAGCAGGATGTCGACGTTGCCGCGGTCGGCCAGCAGCATCGCCGGGATGGTCGCGACCAGCAGCAGTTCGATCACCCGCGGCTTGGTCAACGCGATGTAGGCCAAGACCTTGCCCGTGACGCGACCCAGCACCGTGTCGGTGCCGGTCGCGCGGGGGGCGGGGCTGGGGCTGCCGAAGCCGTGTCCGCTCGGCTGATGCCCTGTCCGCACGTTCTCTCCTCGCACCACGCGTAATTCCACATCCGAATGCCGGTGCCTGCTCCCGAAGTCCTTCGCGACGGCCGGCCGTTCTACTACAAACGATGGTAGACCGCCGTAATGCGCGAACCGAATCGACCCGGATACGACCGCGCACTAGGCTGGAGTCGCACAAGAGGCCCACGCATCCTCAGGCTCCACGTTCACCCATGTCAGGAGACTTCTGCCCGTGTCGATCACAGACGACATCCACGTCCTCACGCAACCGGTTCATCCCGCCGACTGGACCGAACTGGACACCAAGGCCGTCGACACCATCCGGGTGCTCGCCGCCGATGCAGTGCAGAAGGTGGGCAACGGCCACCCCGGCACGGCCATGAGCCTGGCCCCCCTCGCCTACACCCTGTTCCAGCGCGTCATGCGTCACGACCCCACCGACGCCGACTGGATCGGCCGCGACCGGTTCGTGCTGTCCTGTGGACACTCCAGCCTCACCCTCTACATTCAGCTGTACCTCGCCGGTTACGGGCTGGAACTCGAAGACCTGGAAGCACTGCGCACCTGGGGCTCGAAGACCCCCGGCCACCCCGAGCACGGCCACACCCGCGGCGTCGAGATCACCACCGGGCCGCTGGGTCAGGGTCTGGCCTCCGCCGTCGGCATGGCCATGGCCGCCCGCCGTGAGCGCGGCCTGTTCGATCCCGAGCCCGCGCTCGGCGACAGCCCGTTCGATCACCACATCTACGTGATCGCCTCCGACGGCGACATCGAGGAAGGCGTCACCTCCGAGGCGTCGTCCATCGCCGGTGTGCAGCAGCTCGGCAACCTGACGCTGATCTACGACGACAACAAGATCTCCATCGAGGACGACACCGCCATCGCGCTGTCCGAGGACACCGCCGCCCGCTACGAGGCGTACGGCTGGCACGTGCAGATCGTCGAGGGTGGCGAGAACGTCGTCGCCATCGAGGAGGCCCTGAACAAGGCCCGCGAGGTCACCGACAAGCCGTCGCTGGTCCTGCTCCGGACGATCATCGGCTACCCGGCACCGAACAAGATGAACACGGGCGCAGCGCACGGCGCCGCCCTGGGCGCCGACGAGGTCGCCGCCGTCAAGAAGGCGCTCGGCTTCGATCCGGACAAGACGTTCGAGGTTGCCGACGAGGTCATCGCGCACACCCGCAAGGTCGTCGAGCGCGGTGCGCAGGCGCACAAGGAATGGCAGGCCCAGTACGACGAGTGGGCGCAGCGCGCCCCGGAGGGCAAGAAACTCCTCGACCGCCTGATCGGACGCGACCTGCCCGCCGGCTGGGCCGACGTGCTGCCGATGTGGGAGCCCGACGCGAAGGGTCTCGCCACCCGGAAGGCGTCCGCCGCCGTCCTGAACGCCGTCGGACCGGTGCTGCCCGAGCTGTGGGGCGGCTCCGCCGACCTCGCGGAGAGCAACAACACCACCATCAAGGGCGCCGACTCGTTCGGTCCCAAGTCCATTTCCACCAGCATGTGGAACGCGGAACCCTACGGTCGCACCCTGCACTTCGGTGTCCGCGAGCACGCCATGGGCTCGATCCTCAACGGCATCGCCCTGCACGGTCCGACCCGCCCCTACGGCGGCACGTTCCTCGTCTTCAGCGACTACATGCGTCCCGCCGTCCGGCTGGCCGCGATCATGAAGACCGCGGTCACCTACGTGTGGACGCACGACTCCATCGGACTCGGCGAGGACGGTCCCACCCACCAGCCGATCGAGCACCTCGCGGCGCTGCGCGCCATCCCCGGCCTGTACGTCGTGCGGCCCGGCGACGCCAACGAGACCGCGCACGCGTGGCGCGCCGTTCTCGAGAAGGGCGCCGAAGAGGCCACCCGCGCTCCCGCCGGTCTCGCCCTGACCCGCCAGGACCTGCCGGTCCTCGAGGGCACCAGCTACGAGGGTGTCTCCCGCGGCGGTTACGTCCTCGCCGACGCGTCCGCCGGGGCACCGGAGGTCGTGCTCATCGGCACCGGCTCCGAGCTGCAGCTGGCCGTCGCCGCCCGCGAGGCGCTCGAGGCCGAGGGCATCCCCACCCGGGTCGTGTCCATGCCCTGCGTCGAGTGGTTCGACGCCCAGGACCAGGCCTACCGCGACGGCGTGCTGCCCCCGACCGTCAAGGCGCGGGTCGCCGTCGAGGCCGGCATCTCGATGCCGTGGTACCGCTTCGTCGGTGACGCAGGCGAAATCATCTCCATCGAGCATTTCGGCGCCTCCGCCGACCACAAGACCCTGTTCCGCGAGTTCGGCTTCACCGCCGAAGCCGTCACCGCCGCCGCACAGCGCTCGCTCGCACGCGTGAAGGGATAGAACGCCATGACTCAGAACCCCAACCTCCAGAAGCTCTCCGAAGCCGGCGTCTCGGTGTGGCTCGACGACCTCTCCCGTGACCGCATCGAGTCCGGCAACCTCGCCGAGCTCATCGCGACCAAGAGCATCGTCGGTGTCACCACCAACCCGTCGATCTTCCAGGCCGCGCTCAGCAAGGGCCACGTCTACGACGCACAGGTCCGCGAACTCGCCGAGCGCGGCGCCGACGTCGAGGCCACCATCCGCACGGTGACCACCGACGACGTCCGCGCCGCCTGCGACGTCCTCGCCCCGCAGTTCGAGGCGAGCCACGGCGTCGACGGCCGGGTGTCCATCGAGGTCGACCCGCGCCTGGCCCACGACGCCGACAAGACCGTCGCGCAGGCCGTCGAACTGTGGAAGATCGTCGACCGCCCGAACCTGTTCATCAAGATCCCGGCCACCGAGGCGGGGATCCCGGCGATCGCCAAGGTGCTCGGTGAGGGCATCAGCGTCAACGTCACGCTGATCTTCTCGGTGGAACGCTACGAACTCGTCATGGGCGCCTACCTGGACGGCCTCGAGGCCGCGAAGGCCGCCGGCCACGACGTCTCCCGCATCCATTCGGTGGCCTCGTTCTTCGTCTCCCGCGTCGACACAGAGATCGACAAGCGGCTCGACAAGATCGGCACCCCCGACGCCCTCGCGCTGCGTGGCAAGGCCGGCGTCGCGAACGCCCGCCTCGCGTACGCCGCGTACCAGCAGGTCTTCGAGGTGCAGCCGCGGTTCCAGGGTCTGCTCGCGGCCGGTGCCCGCCCGCAGCGCGCACTGTGGGCGTCGACGGGAGTCAAGAACCCCGACTACCCGGACACCCTGTACGTCGCCGACCTGGTCGCCCCGAACACCGTGAACACGATGCCGGAGAAGACCCTCGACGCGTTCGCCGACCACGGCGAGGTCGCGGGCGACACCGTCTCCGGCACCGCGGTCGCCTCGCAGGAGATCTTCGACCAGCTCACCGCCGTCGGCATCGACCTGCCCGACGTGTTCAAGGTGCTCGAGGACGAGGGCGTCGACAAGTTCGAGGTGTCCTGGAACGAACTCCTGGAGGCCACCGCGGAGCAGCTGCGCGCAGCAGGGCAGAAGAGCTGATACGTGAGCGAGCCCGCAGCGTCAGACGATTGGGTCAATCCACTTCGCGACAGTAGGGACAAGCGCCTACCACGCATCGCCGGGCCGTGTGCGCTGGTGATCTTCGGTGTCACCGGCGACCTGGCCCGGCGCAAGTTGATGCCCGCCATCTACGATCTGGCCAATCGTGGTCTTCTGCCGCCCGGGTTCGCTCTCGTCGGGTTCGCCCGCAGGGATTGGTCGGACGAGGATTTCGGCAAGATCGTCCACGATGCCGTGCGCGACCATTCCCGGACCCCGTTCCGGGAGGACGTGTGGGAGCGGCTGTCGGAGGGCCTGCGTTTCGTCAAGGGCAGCTTCGACGACCCGGCGTCCTTCCAGGAACTGGCGAGCACCCTCGCCACGCTCGAACGCGAACGCGGGACCGGCGGCAATCACGGGTTCTATCTCGCGATTCCGCCGGACGCGTTCCCGGTGGTCCTCAAGCAGCTGTCCGAGGCCGGCCTCGCCCGGTCGAACGACAGCCAGTGGCGCCGGGTGGTCATCGAGAAGCCGTTCGGTCACGACCTCGCGAGCGCACGTGAGCTCAACGCGGTCGTCAACGAGGTCTTCCCCGAGGACACCGTCTTCCGGATCGACCACTACCTCGGCAAGGAAACCGTTCAGAACATCCTGGCGCTGCGCTTCGCCAACCAGTTGTTCGATCCGATCTGGAACGCCCACTACGTGGATCACGTGCAGATCACCATGGCCGAGGACATCGGTCTCGGTGGCCGGGCCGGGTACTACGACGGCATCGGGGCGGCGCGCGACGTCATCCAGAATCACCTGCTGCAACTCCTCGCGTTCACCGCGATGGAGGAGCCGATCAGCTTCGAACCGTCGGAGTTGCAGGCGGAGAAGATCAAGGTGCTCTCCGCCACCACACTCGCGCAGCCGCTCGACGAGACCACCGCGCGTGGCCAGTACGCGGGCGGCTGGCAGGGCGGCACCCGGGTGGTCGGTCTGCTGGAGGAGGACGGCTTCTCGCAGGACTCCACCACGGAGACGTTCGCCGCCATCACCCTCGAGGTCGACACCCGCCGCTGGGCGGGTGTGCCGTTCTACCTCCGCACCGGGAAGCGGCTCGGCCGCCGGGTCACCGAGATCGCCGTGATCTTCAAGCGCGCGCCGCACCTGCCGTTCGATCGGACGATGACCGAGGAACTCGGGCAGAACGCGCTCGTCATCCGGGTGCAGCCGGACGAGGGTGTGACGATGCGCTTCGGATCCAAGGTCCCGGGATCGAGCATGGAGGTCCGCGACGTCAACATGGACTTCAGCTACGGTCAGGCGTTCACCGAATCGTCCCCCGAGGCGTACGAACGCCTCATCCTCGACATGCTGCTCGGTGAACCTTCCCTGTTCCCCGTCAACGCCGAGGTCGAATTGTCTTGGGAGATCCTCGATCCGGCGCTCGCCGCCTGGGCCGCGGAGGGCAAACCGGAACCGTACGAGGCAGGCACGTGGGGTCCCCCGTCCGCGGACGAAATGATGCACCGCACCGGTCGCGAATGGAGAAGGCCGTAGATGATCATCGACATCCCCTCGACCACCACCGGCCAGGTCAACAAGAAGCTGGTGGAGCTCCGGAAGACCGGCGGGGCGGTGACGCTGGGACGGGTTCTCACCCTGGTGGTGTGCACCCGGGACAGCGAGAACTCCGAGGACATCATCGACGCCGCCAACGAGGCGAGCCGGGAGCATCCCTGCCGTGTCATCGTCGTCGCCCGCGGTTCCCGCGACGCCGAGCCCCGGCTGGACGCCCAGATCAGGGTCGGTGGTGACGCCGGCGCCTCGGAGGTGGTGGTGCTCCGCCTGTTCGGCGAACTCGCCGACCACGAGAGCAGCGTGGTCGTGCCGTTCCTGCTCCCCGACACCCCGGTCGTCGTCTGGTGGCCCGAGACCGCTCCCGCCGTCCCCGCGMAGGATCCGGTCGGGAAGCTCGCGATCCGGCGCATCACCGACGCCACGGACCGTGCGGATCCCGCCGCCGAGATCAAGGGCCGCCTCGCCTCCTACACGTCCGGAGACACGGATCTGGCGTGGAGCCGCATCACGATGTGGAGGGGGCTCATCACCTCGGCCGTCGACCAGCCACCGCACTCGCGCATCGAATCGGCAGTGGTGTCGGGGCTCGTGGACGAGCCCGCCGTCGACATGATCGCCGGATGGCTGGCGGGCCGTCTCGATGCGCCCGTCAGCCGCAGGGTCGGACCGCTGTTCGTGACCCTCGAGTTCGCGGACGGCGGCACGCTGACCATCAGCCGCCCGCAGACCGGCACCACCGCGACGTTGTCGCGGACCGGCAAACCGGATGCGCTGGTGGCGCTGGGCAGGCGGGAGACCCGCGACTGCCTGGCCGAAGAACTCCGCAGACTGGACCCCGACGAGGCCTACGAGGCCGCACTCGCCGGGCTGACGAAGGTGACGTATGAGTGACATCCACGTAGAAGTGCACCCCGACACCGCCACGCTGGTGACGAAGGCCGCGGAGCGGTTCGTAGCCACCGTCGTCGCCGCCCAGAAGGACCGCGGGTCGGCGTCGGTGGTCCTCACCGGCGGCGGCACCGGGATCGGGTTGCTCGAGAGGGTCCGGGAGAACCCGGGCGACATCGACTGGCGCGCGATCGACATCTTCTGGGGTGACGAGCGTTTCCTGCCCGCCGGCGATCCGGAGCGCAACGACGTGCAGGCGCGGGCCGCGCTGCTCGACCACGTCGACGTCGATCCCGACCGCGTGCACACCATGCCCGTCGCGGACGGGATCTACGAGAACGACCCGGAGGCGGCCGCCGTCGCGTACGCACAGGTGCTCGGGGCGCACGCCGACGGCAGGCAGGTCCCGGTCTTCGACGTCCACCTGCTCGGCATGGGCGGTGAGGGACACGTCAATTCGCTGTTCCCCGACACCGACGCGGTCCGCGAGGAGCACCGGTTCGTCGTCGCGGTGACGGACTCCCCCAAGCCGCCGCCGGTGCGGGTCACGCTGACCCTGCCCGCCGTCCGGCACGCCGACGAGGTGTGGCTCGTCGTGTCCGGTGACGCCAAGGCCGAGGCCGTGGCCGCGGCGATCGCGGGCGCACCGCCCGTCGAGATCCCGGCGTCCGGGGCGCGCGGACTCTCGGCCACCCGGTGGCTGCTCGACACGTCGGCCGCGTCCCGGCTGCCGAACTGACCCTCGCCGAACTGACCCTCGCCGAACTGAGGCTCTCATCCGACGGGGTCCTCGTCGTCGTCCGCCGGTAACCCGGCGGGCGACCGGGGGTCCCGTTCGACGGGTGTCCGGGTGACCCGGCATTCGGTGACGATCCGGCCGGCCCGACGCGGGCTCGCCGTCCGCGTCCCCCGCCGCCCGATTCCGCCGCGCCAATAGACCGGGTCACCCGCGCATCGCCTCATCCGTCGCCCCACTTCGTCTCGGAAACGTTGTGCTCTTTCCCGTTTTGACGCAGGGACGGACGGTTCGGTTCCCCCGCCCCGGAAGAAAGTTCATGCACTTTCTCGCGGGGCGCGGGAACCGCCCTCGCTACCCGCTGTTGCGCAGTGCGGTCGCCAGCCCGTTCATCGTGAGCTGGATGCCGCGGCGCGTCTGATCACTGTCGTCCCCGGCCCGGTAGCGGCGCAGCAGTTCCACCTGTAGGTGGTTGAGCGGCTCCAGGTACGGGAACCGGTTGTGCACCGACCGCTCCAGACCGGGATTGTCCGCGAACAGCGTGTCGTTCCCGGTCACGGCCTTGTACATCCGGATGGTCCGCTCGTGCTCCTCGGCGATCTTGCCGAACACCCGTCGCCGCAGTTCCTCGTCGGGGACGAGTTCCGCGTAGCGGGCGGCGAGACCCATGTCGGACTTCGACATCACCATCGCCAGGTTCGACAGTACGGTCCGGAAGAACGGCCACGTCTCGTAGAGGCGGGACAGCATCGCCACCCGTTCGGGGTCGCCCTGCGTCCATTCCTCGAACGCGGCGCCGGTGCCGTACCACCCGGGCAGCATGACCCGGGACTGACTCCACGACAGCACCCACGGGATGGCCCGCAGGTCGGAGATGGACGTGGTCTGCTTGCGGGAGGCCGGACGGCTGCCGATGTTGAGCGCCCCGATCTCCGCGACCGGCGTCGACATCTCGAAGTACTCCACGAATCCGGGTGTCTCGTGCACCAATTCGCCGTAGGCGCGGCGGGCCAGCGCGGCGAGTTCGTCGAGGATGCGGTACGCCGGTTCGGCGTCGTCGCCGAGGCCCTCGACATCGAGCAGGGTGGCCTCGAGGGTAGCGGCGAGCAGCGTTTCGAGATTGCGTTGCGCGAGGCGGGGTTCCGCGTACTTGGCGGCGATCACCTCGCCCTGTTCGGTGATCCGCAGCGATCCGGCCACCGCGCCGGGCGGCTGCGCGAGGATCGCCTCGTAGCTGGGTCCGCCGCCGCGGCCCACGGTGCCGCCGCGACCGTGGAAGAGCCGCAACCGGATTCCCGTCTTGCGGGCCGCATCGACCAGGTCGAGCTCGGCGCGGTACAGCGCCCAGTTGGCCGCCAGGTAGCCGCCGTCCTTGTTGGAGTCGGAGTACCCGAGCATCACTTCCTGGGCGTCGCCGCGCACCGACACCAGGGCCCGGTAGATCGGGACCTCCAGGGTGGCCTCGAGGGTGGCGGCGCCCTGCTGCAGGTCTTCGATCGTCTCGAACAGCGGCACGATGCCCACCGGGCAGGACGGCGCCTCCCCCGACCCGGGATCGAGGATGCCGACCTCCTTCAGCAGGACCGCAGCCTCGAGCATGTCGCTGACGGAGGTGCACATGCTGATGATGTAGTTGGGCACCGCGCCCGCACCGAGGGTCCGCACCGCGTCGGCGCCGGCCTGGAGAATGGCGAGTTCCTTCGCCGTCAGTTCGCTGAACTCGGCGTTCGCCGTGGTCAGGGGGCGCCGGGTGGACAGTTCCGCCGACAGCAATTCCACCCGCTCGTCCTCGGACAGCGACGAGTAGTCGGCGTGCACCCCCGCCCACGCCAGCAGTTCGGCGACGACGGTCTCGTGCACGTCCGAGTTCTGCCGCATGTCGAGGCCGGAGAGGTGGAAACCGAACACCTCCACCGAGTCCCGCAACGTCGCCAGTCCGTCGTCGGCGATCGTGCCGTCGCCGCCGCGCCGCAGGGAGTCGTCGACGACGTCGAGTTCGCCGAGCATCTGCCGCGGCGTGTCGTAGGGTGCGAGCCCGAGGTCGAGCCCGTGATCCGGCGCCGCCCCGAGGATGCGGTGCGCCGTGGCCGTGAGCCGCCCCCGGATGCCCCGCACCGCGCGCCGGTACGGCTCGTCGGCGCGGAACGGTGAATCGTCCTGGGACGCCGCGGCCAGGAGGTCGAGGGCGGGCGTCACGGTGACGAGACGGGCCGACATGGACAGTTCCCGCTCGAGTGTCTCGAGTTGCCCGAGATGAWGCTCGAGCGCGGTGGCCGCGGCCTGGGTCGTGGCCTGACGGACCACCTCGTCGGTGACGTAGGGATTGCCGTCGCGGTCCCCGCCGATCCACGATCCGGGACGCAGGATCGGTTCCCGGCCCAGATCGGCGTCCGGCCACCGCGACTGCAGGGCACTGCGCAGTTCGGCGTTGATCTTCGGGACGACCTCGAACAGCGCCGCGTCGTAGTACCGCAGCCCGACCTCGATCTCGTCCTGGATCCGCAACCGCGACAACCGGATCAGCGCGGTCTGCCACAGGGTGAGGATCTGCCGCCGCAACCGGACGTCGACGTCCGCCGTCTCGGATTCGGTCAGGGCGGTGCGTTCGCGGTACCGCATCAGTTCGGTGATCCGCGTCTGGGTCTCGAACACCGTGCGGCGACGGGTCTCGGTGGGATGCGCGGTGATGACCGGCGACACGAGCGCCCCGCGCAACGCGTCCGCGACGACGTCGCTGCCCAGATGAGCGGCGTCGAGCTTGGCGAACGTGGCGGTCAGGGTGCTGTCGGGCGCGGGTTCACCGGCGGCGACGTGGACGGCGCGCCGGCGTTCGCGGTGGTTGTCCTCGGCGAGGTTGGCCAGCAGGGCGAAGTGGCTGAAGGCCCGGATGACGGGAATGGCGTCGCTCGTGGACACCTCGGTGAACATGTCGGCCAGATCGGCGCGGTCGATCTCGGAACGACGAACCCGGAACGATTCGACCCTGGCCTTCTCGACGAGGTCGAAGACGCCGTCTCCGGCCTGCTCCCGCACTATCTGACCGAGGATGCCGCCCAGGAGCCGAATGTCTTCGCGGAGTGGTTCAGTGGCCTCACGTGGGGTTTCGATCATGCATCCAGTATCGACCGGTGACGGCCCCTCTGCATGATGAAGCGGATCAGCCGAACTTGATCTCCAGACCGATACCGATGATGGCGATGAACCAGATCAGACCGGTGAAGATGGTGAGCCGGTCGAGGTTCTTCTCGACCACGGTGGAACCGGACAGGCTGGACTGGACGCCGCCGCCGAACAGGCTGGACAGACCGCCGCCCTTACCGCGGTGCAGCAGCACCAGCAGAATCAGCAGCAAGCTGGTGATCACCAGCAAGATATCCAGGAACAGTTCCATGTCTGTCTACGTCCACCCATCCAGTAGGAACAACTACGACCTCGTACACCCTACAGGCGCTCCGCGCCCGTGCGCCTTTCCGGTACCCACCGC
>NZ_JBFUHV010000042.1:0-60622 GCF_056402215.1 Rhodococcus sp. P4_B6
GGAGCGTCAAGTCGGTCGTGTTCAGCCAGCAGGCCGATTCGACCGTCGCGCAGATCGACACCACGTCCCAGCTGCAGGAGGCCGAACGGCTGATCGCCGCGGGCGACGCGGAGTCGGCGAAGAACCTGCTCGACGGCGCCGCCGACCGTGCCGGCGGGGTACGCGACGCCGACATGCGCAACGAACTCGACGTGTGGCGGGCGAAGCTGGCCGCGGAGGTCGAGAAGATCGCTCCCACCACGCCGCCGGCGACGACGGCGCCGGGAACCACCACAACCGGCGCGCCGACGCAGGCCACCGAGTTGCCTGCCACCGTGCCGGGGACATCCGGTTCCACGACGGTGCCGGGAGTCGGGCAGTTGCCGGGAACCCTGCCGACGGATCTGCAGATTCCGGGACTGCCGCCCATTCCGCTGCCGCAGCTGCCCACCTTGCCGCCGCCGCCGCCGCCGCAGCTTCCGCTTCCGCCTGAGACGATGCCGTCCACGAGCCCGGATCCGACAATCATGCAGTTGCCGATACTGCCGCCGGACAATCCGACCACGCAGCCGCCCACTCAGCAGCAGCCGTCTCAGCAGCCCTCGACGGTGCCGCTGCCCACCACGACGACCCCGGTCCCGGTGCTGCCGCCCACCAGCTAGCGGTTAGGCGGCCCACCCGCACAGACGACTGTGGCCCGACACTTCGCGTGTCGGGCCACAGTCGTCTGTCAGTACAGGGTTTGGATCGGGTTGTGCCGGATCAGGCGTCGAAGCCGTCTCCGTGCAAAGCGTCGTTCATCGAGGCGTCCGCGTAGCCGCGGCAGTAGTCCCATGTGACATATGCCTCGGGTGTCGGGTCGTAGGCGGGCTCGTGCGGGCGCACGGTGCCGTCGACCAGGAGCTGGAGGAGGTTGGCACGGAGCATGTCCCAATCGTGGTAGTGATCTTGCTGGCAGTCTTCGCAGCAGACGACGAGACCGCGGATCCCACGATGCGCCAGCAGCGCCTCGTACACGGCGAGGTCGGCCAGATCTTCCTCCACGGCGAGACGCTCATGGGGGTCGAGTGGCTGGCCCGGTTCGATCGCATCGAGAGCTGCGGACGGGTCGGCGGGGTCGCCGGCGAAGGGGTCCGGGGGCAGACCTGGAGGCAGTTGATCGCGCACAGCACCACGGTACGCAGGTCAGCCCGGTCTGCGCCAGCCGTTCGGCGTACGCCCAGCGTGGGTGGGCTCCGTGGCGATCACGTCGAGCCGATATCATGGTGTGCGGAGCTGGGAATATCGATCGTCGCTCCGGCCTTTCCCTGTATCCGTGTTCGCGCAAGTTTCACCAGATCGAAGATCTGAATGTCCGCAGACGGCGCCACCGGCGCTGCACCTATGTTCCATGGAGGGCCCGAACCGCATGACAAGTTCAGCAGGGCATGTACACACCGGCGGTGACGACCCGAACAAGGTCGCGATGCTGGGTCTCACGTACGACGACGTCCTGCTCTTGCCGGCGGCGTCGAATGTCATCCCCGGCCAGGTCGACACGTCCAGCCAGCTGACCAGGGACATCCGGCTGCGGGTGCCGCTCGTCAGCTCCGCGATGGACACCGTCACCGAGGCGCGGATGGCCATCGCCATGGCCCGTGCAGGCGGCATGGGCGTGCTGCACCGCAACCTGTCCGTCGAGGCGCAGGCCGGGCAGGTGGAGACGGTCAAGCGGTCCGAGGCCGGAATGGTCACCGACCCGGTCACCTGCAAGCCGTCCGACACCCTCGCCGAGGTCGACGCCAAGTGTGCGCGGTTCCGGATCTCCGGACTCCCGGTCACCGACGCGGCCGGACAGCTCGTCGGCATCATCACCAACCGCGACATGCGTTTCGAGGTCGACCAGAACCGCGCCGTGTCCGAGGTCATGACGAAGGCGCCGCTGATCACCGCCCAGGAGGGTGTCACCGCCGAGGTGGCGCTGGGACTGCTGCGCCGCCACAAGATCGAGAAGCTGCCGATCGTGGACGGCCAGGGCAAGCTCACCGGGCTCATCACGGTCAAGGACTTCGTGAAGACCGAGCAGCACCCGGACGCCACCAAGGACCGCGACGGCCGGCTCCTGGTCGGTGCCGCCGTGGGTGTGGGCGACGAGGCGTGGAGCCGCGCAATGGCTCTCACCGACGCCGGGGTCGACGTGCTCGTCGTCGACAGCGCCCACGGTCATTCGGCCGGTGTGCTGGACATGATCTCCAAGCTCAAGGCCGAGGTCGACGAGCGCGTGCAGATCATCGGCGGCAACGTCGCCACCCGCAGTGGTGCGGCCGCCCTCATCGAGGCCGGTGTGGACGCGGTCAAGGTCGGTGTCGGCCCCGGCTCCATCTGCACCACCCGCGTCATCGCCGGTGTCGGCGCCCCGCAGATCACCGCGATCCTCGAAGCGGTCGCCGCGGCCAAGCCGCACGGTGTGCCGGTGATCGCCGACGGTGGGCTGCAGTTCTCCGGCGACATCGCGAAGGCCCTCGCGGCTGGCGCGTCGACGGCGATGCTCGGTTCGCTGCTCGCAGGCACCGCGGAGTCGCCCGGTGAGCTGATCCTGGTGAACGGCAAGCAGTACAAGAGCTACCGCGGCATGGGGTCGCTCGGCGCGATGCAGAGTCGTGGGGCCGCCAAGTCGTATTCGAAGGACCGCTACTTCCAGGACGACGTGCTGTCCGAGGACAAGCTGGTCCCGGAGGGCATCGAGGGCCGGGTCGCGTTCCGCGGTCCGCTGTCCCAGGTCACACATCAGCTCACCGGTGGTCTGCGGGCCGCCATGGGCTACACGGGAGCGTCGTCGATCGAGGAACTGCAGAACGCGCAGTTCGTGCAGATCACCGCTGCGGGCCTGAAGGAGAGCCACCCGCACGACATCACGATGACGGTCGAAGCTCCCAACTACACCGCTCGCTAGCAACCAGTCACGATTCACGAGAAAGGGGCGCGCGTGCGCGACCTCGTTGAGATCGGCATGGGCCGAACAGCCCGACGAACCTATGAGCTGGACGACATCGACATCGTCCCCTCCCGCCGGACCCGCTCCTCCAAGGAGGTGTCGACGTCCTGGCAGCTCGACGCGTACCGGTTCGACATCCCGGTGCTGGCGCATCCGACCGACGCGCTCGTGTCGCCGTCGTTCGCGATCGAACTCGGCAAGCGCGGTGGCCTCGGCGTCATCAACGGTGAGGGGCTGTGGGGCCGGCACGCGGACGTCGAGGCGAAGCTCGCGGAACTCGTCGCGCTGGCGGAGTCGGACGTCGACGTCGAGGCGCCGATCAAGAAGCTGCAGGAACTGCACGCGGCACCGTTGCAGCCGGGGCTCCTGGCCGCTGCCGTGGCGCAGGTCCGCGACGCGGGTGTCACGACCGCCGTGCGGGTGAGTCCGCAGAACGCGCGGGCGCTGACCCCGCAACTGCTGGAGGCGGGCATCGACCTGCTGGTCGTGCACGGCACGATCATCTCCGCCGAACACGTCGCCCACGGCGACAGCGAACCGCTGAACCTGAAGACGTTCATCTCCGAACTGGACGTTCCCGTCGTGGCCGGTGGGGTGAGCGATCACCGCACCGCTCTGCACCTGATGCGCACGGGCGCGGCCGGGGTGATCGTCGGGTACGGCTCCACCGAGGGCGCCACGACCACCGGTGAGGTCCTCGGCATCGGTCTCCCGATGGCGACGGCCATCGCGGACGCCGCGGCCGCCCGCCGCGACTACCTCGACGAGACGGGTGGACGCTACGTCCACGTCATCGCGGACGGCGACATCACGTCTTCGGGCGACCTCGCGAAGGCGATCGCCTGTGGCGCGGACGCCGCGGTCCTGGGCGCACCGCTGGCCGTTGCCGCGGAGGCTCCCGGCGGCGGCTGGTACTGGCCGTCGGCCGCCGCGCACCCGTCGGTGCCGCGCGGCACGATGCTGCCGGTCTCGTTCGGTGACCGGCCGTCGCTGGACCGGGTCCTCACCGGCCCGTCGGACGACCCGTTCGGTTCCCTGAACCTGGTCGGTGGACTGCGCCGCTCGATGGCGAAGGCGGGGTACTCCGATCTGAAGGAATTCCAGAAAGTAGGCCTGACGGTCCGCGCCTGAGGCGTACGTCCGTCACTGCTTCTCTCGTCGCCCGATGTCGCATCGGTGCAGTTCAACTGCGCCGGTGCGGCATCGGGCGACGTGCGTTTGYGGGTATCGCGACCGTTCCTGATACCTCTCGTTACAGTTAAGGTAACCCTTGTGGCAGCTGTCACAACCGCCGGGTGCATACTGGCGAGTAATAAACTCAGGTTCGTTGGAGGTCGAGTGATGAGCAAGCAGCGCACAACGGATTACGACGTCCTCATCGTCGGTTCCGGATTCGGTGGCAGTGTCACCGCGCTCCGGTTGGTCGAGAAGGGGTACAAGGTCGGCATCCTCGAGGCGGGCCGTCGCTACGCCGACGCGGACTTCGCGAAGACCAGCTGGGATCTCAGGAAGTTCCTCTGGGCGCCCGCCCTCGGGTTCTTCGGCATCCAGCGCGTCCACTTGCTCCGCGACTGCCTCATCCTCGCCGGCGCCGGCGTCGGCGGCGGGTCACTCAACTACGCGAACACCCTCTACAAACCGCCTGCCTCCTTCTTCCAGGACAAGCAGTGGTCGCACATCACGGACTGGCACGACGAGCTCACGCCGCACTACGAGCAGGCCCGCAAGATGCTCGGCGTCGTCCAGAATCCGCACATGACCCCCGCGGACGAGATCATCAAGTCGGTCGCCGAAGACATGGGCGTGGGCGACACGTTCGTCCAGACCCCGGTCGGCGTCTTCTTCGGAGAAGCGGGCAAGACCGTGCCGGACCCGTACTTCGGCGGCGTCGGCCCCGACCGCACCGGATGCATCGAATGCGGCGAATGCATGACCGGATGCCGGCACGGCGCCAAGAACACCCTGCTCAAGAACTACCTGGGCCTCGCGGAGAAGGCCGGCGCGGAGATCATCCCGATGACAACGGTCAAGGGGCTGCGCGAGGCGTCCGACGGCACCTGGGACGTGTTCACCCGGCGCAGCGGGCCGCGGAAGAACCGGAACCGCAAAACGTACACCGCGGCGAACGTCGTCCTGGCCGCCGGCACGTGGGGCACGCAGCATCTGCTGTTCGACCAGAAGGAGTCGGGCGCGCTGCCGAAGATCTCCGACCGGCTGGGTGTGCTCACCCGCACCAACTCGGAGTCGATCCTCGGCGCCGCCAAGAACAAGGTGGACCCCGCGCTCGAGCTCACGAAGGGCGTCGCGATCACGTCGTCGTTCCACCCGACGCCCGACACCCACGTGGAGCCGGTGCGCTACGGCAAGGGGTCGAACTCGATGGCGATGCTGCAGACGCTGCTGACCGACGGCGGCGGCAGGCGGTGGATGACGTTCCTCAGGGAACTCGCGAACGATCCGACGGCACTGAAGGTCCTCACCCCGTACAAATGGAGCGAGCGCACCATCATCGCGCTGGTCATGCAGAACCTCGACAACTCCATCACCACGTACACGAAGAAGGGCCTGTTCGGCCGGCGCAAGGTCACCAGCAAGCAGGGACACGGTCAGCCGAACCCCAGCTGGATCCCGGCCGGCAACGAGGCGACCCGGCGGATCGCGGAGAAGATCGACGGTCGCGCAGGCGGCACCTGGGGCGACGTGTTCAACATCCCGCTCACTGCGCACTTCCTCGGCGGCTGCACGATCGCGTCGGAACCGTCGAACGGCGTCATCGACCCGTACCACCGGGTGTGGGGTTACCCGACGCTGAGCGTGGTCGACGGTTCGGCCGTGTCCGCGAACCTGGGCGTCAACCCGTCGCTGACGATCTCGGCGCAGGCCGAGCGTGCGGCGTCGCTGTGGCCGAACAAGGGTGAAGTGGATCTGCGTCCGGCGCAGGGGGAGGGATACCGGCGCCTGAACCCGGTCGCGCCGATCAAGCCGGTCGTCCCGGAAGGCGCGCCCGCCGCGCTGGTGCTGCCGATCGTCGAGATCCGAAACGGCTCGGTGCTGCCCGACACCCGGAAGCACGGCGTTGCATAGCGCCGGCGAGGGCCGGGTCGTGGGGTCGCGCAGACCACAGAGCTGCGCCGATTAGACTGATCCGGTGGCAGATATCGAGCAACAGAGACCGGTCCTCGTCGTCGACTTCGGCGCGCAGTACGCGCAGCTGATCGCCCGGCGGGTGCGTGAGGCCAAGGTCTATTCCGAGGTGGTCCCGCACACCGCGACCGTCGAGGAGATCGCGGCCAAGAATCCGCTCGCCGTGGTGCTGTCCGGCGGGCCGTCGAGCGTCTACGCCGACGGGGCGCCGCAGCTCGATCCGGCCCTGTTCGATCTGGACGTTCCGGTGTTCGGCATCTGCTACGGATTCCAGGCCATGGCCGGTGCGCTGGGCGGGACGGTCGCCCACACCGGCACTCGTGAGTACGGCCGCACCGACCTGAAGGTGCAGGGCGGTCTGCTGCACGAGGGGCTGCCGTCCAATCAGCCCGTGTGGATGAGTCACGGCGACGCGGTCACCGAGGCCCCCGAAGGCTTCGAGGTGACGGCCACCAGCGAGGGCGCACCCGTCGCCGCATTCGAGGACCGGGCCCGCAGGCTCGCCGGCGTGCAGTACCACCCGGAGGTTCTGCACTCGCCGCACGGCCAGCAGGTGCTCAGCCGGTTCCTCCACGAGATCGCCGGCATTCCCCCCGCCTGGACGGCCGCGAACATCGCCGACGCCCTCGTCGAGCAGGTCCGCGAGCAGGTCGGCGACGGCAAGGCGATCTGCGGACTCTCGGGCGGTGTGGACTCCGCTGTCGCGGCGGCGCTCGTGCAGCGCGCGATCGGCGACAACCTGACGTGTGTGTTCGTCGACCACGGCCTGATGCGGGCCGGGGAGCGTGCGCAGGTCGAGCAGGATTTCGTCRCCGCCACCGGCGCCCGGCTCATCACGGTCGACGCGGCCGACACCTTCATCGGTGAACTGGCCGGGGTGTCCGATCCGGAGACCAAGCGCAAGATCATCGGCCGCGAGTTCATCCGCAGCTTCGAGGGTGCCGTCAGCGACGTGCTCGGTGAGAATGCCGCGCACGGCGACACGGTCGAATTCCTCGTGCAGGGCACGCTGTACCCCGACGTCGTGGAATCCGGCGGCGGCACCGGCACGGCCAACATCAAGAGCCACCACAACGTCGGCGGCCTGCCCGAAGACCTGCAGTTCACGCTCGTGGAACCGCTGCGCCTGCTGTTCAAGGACGAGGTCCGCGCGGTGGGGCGCGAGCTGGGCCTGCCGGAGGAGATCGTGGGACGCCAGCCGTTCCCCGGCCCCGGGCTCGGCATCCGCATCATCGGCGAGGTCACCCAGGAGCGGCTCGACCTGCTGCGTCACGCGGATTCCATTGCGCGCGAAGAGTTGACGGCCGCCGGGCTCGACGGCCAGATCTGGCAGTGCCCGGTGGTGCTGCTCGCCGACGTCCGCAGCGTCGGCGTCCAGGGCGACGGACGCACCTACGGGCACCCGATCGTGCTCCGCCCTGTGTCCAGCGAGGACGCGATGACCGCGGACTGGACGCGACTGCCCTACGACGTTCTCGAGCGGATCTCCACCCGGATCACCAACGAGGTTCACGACGTCAACCGGGTCGTGCTGGACATCACGAGCAAGCCGCCGGGCACCATCGAGTGGGAGTGACGCACTGTGCGCGGTGGGCGAGTCGCCTGACTCGCTCACCGCGCACGGTGCGCGTCAGCGCCTATCGTCGCCGGTTGGGTGCGAACACGAGTACCACGCCGACCAGCACCGCGACCACCACGAACAGCCAGCGGAATTCGACGTTCGCGAGCGGCTCCAGCGAGAACGGCCCCGCGAGCGCCCATCCACTCACCAGCAGTGCTGCCACCCCCGCGAGGAGCAGGAGCGGTGACGGGCGCTTGCGCGTCCGGGTCTGCTCGCCGTCCTGAGTGTCGTCGACGTCATCCACGGCGCACCTCCATACTTCCGAACCGGACATCTGCATTGAGGGTCAGGACGTGACCGTCCGTTCCGTCGGCACCGCCGTCGAGACCGTCTGGGAGACACTGTGCGTCGCCGAACTGTGCGGTGCAGTGGTTCTCGACGTTCATGCCGGGCGGCAGGAGCACCACGACCTCACCGAACTGACCGCTGACGTCGACCGTCTTGTCCTCGGTGAGCGTGACGTTCCGGAGGTCGAGCGTGAAGCTGCCGAACCCACCGGAGTAGGCGGGTTCGATGTCGGCGGCCGTCAGGGGCACCCAGGTCCGGTCGCCCATGTTCTCGCTGTTCAGGTCGAGTGACCCGACGAGCGAGGCGAGGATCACGAAACCGATCAGCGGGCCTGCGACGACGAGAAGCCCGTAGCCCTTGCGCAGGAAGCCGCCGATCAGCAGCCCCACTCCGATGACGGCGAGCGCGACCGCGCCGATGCGACCGGGATTCAGCCAGTCGGATCCGGTGGCGACCGCCAGCGCCGTCGCTGCCGCGGCTGCGAGGATGGCCAGTCCGATCACCATGGTGGTCAGGCGGGAATGCGTGCGCTCCGGTTGCACTGCGGGAGTGCTGGTTCTGGCCGGCTCGGGCAGGTCCCACGCGAACGGAGCGACACCGAGCGGGTCCCATGCGGGGGGACGCGGTTCGAGCGGCGCGAACGGCGCCGACGGTGCGTCGACCCGCGGACCGGCGGTCGGGGACTTCTCGAACGACACCGGATCGGTCTGGGCGGCAGCGGTTTCGGGTTTCAGTGCCTCGGTGGGGGCCTCGCCGGTCGCGTCCGCCGGCTGCCCCGTGGTGGGAGGCGTGCTCGGCGTGTAGGAGTCGGGAAGCTTCGTGTACGGACCGTACGCACCCGAACCGTACGTGCCCGGGCCGAACGGGTTGGCGCCGAACTGTCCGGGCGAGAAACTCGTCCCGGGATAGCCGGTGCCGACACCGGGGGCGACGGCTCCGACGGGCGACGGCGGGGGGATCGGCTGCCGCTGGTACAGCAGCCACAGGCCGCCGAGCATCAGCGCCATGCTGATCAGCCCGGAGCCGCCGAGGCCGACGCCGAAGGGGCCGACGGTGCTCACCGCGATCGCCAGTGCGACGAGAAGGACGATGGTTTTGGTGCCCGAGTCGGAGCTGTGACCGCGTCCCATCAACGACTCCGCGGGGGAGGCCGGGTCGCCCGACTTCGTGAGGGCGAGCCAGCACGCCAGGTAGAGGAGCACGCCGGCGCCGCCGAAAATGGTGGACACGACGAACGCGACTCGTATCAGTACGGGATCGACGCCGTAGCGGTAGCCGATTCCCGCACAGACACCGGCGACGTGGCCACGGCCGGGCAACCGCACCGGTCGGGTCCGCCACAGATCCTGTATCTGCTCTTGGAAGCTCCCATTGCTCATACCACCATCGTTCCGGTCGCCGCATCGCGCGTACATCGGGAAGTACCCTGATCTTTCCGGTCGGGGTGGGCCGGAACGCGGCCCCAAGTCAGGGTCGGACCCTGATGCCGCGGCCCGGGGATCGTGCCAGTATCGAAGGTGTGCAACCTGTGAACACGTCCGCGGGCGGCGCCCAGTACGCGGGCGCCGTCACCGCGCCGGTACCGCCCGGCGGTCTCCCCATGCCGCGGCTCGAACGCCGGACCGGTGGCCGCATCGTCGGCGGCGTCGCAGGTGGTATCGCCGACCAGCTGGATGTCGACGTGATGAAGGTGCGGGTCGCGTTCGCCTGTCTCGCCGCGCTCGCCGGCGCGGGCATCGTCGGCTACGGGCTGTTGTGGATCTTCACGGCCGCGGGTTCGGACACGGAGAAGCCCAGTGCGTCCGAGCGGCGCAGAGCGTACGGGCTGATCGCGATCGGTCTGGCCGGTGCGTCCGCGTTGTCGTGGTTGTTCAGCGGCCGGGTCGGTTCGGTGATCGCACCGATCATCGTGGTGGCGGTCGGCGCGGCCCTGGTGTGGCGCGAATTCGATTCGGAGGGGCCGCGCACCGTCATCGGGCTGCCGCAGCGCCCCACCGTCCTCACCTGGGCGCGGGTCCTCGGTGGCGTGACACTGATCGTGTCGGGTCTCGGCGTGGTGATCCTCGCGCAGGTCGACTTCGCCGCGCTGCGTTCGTCGTTGCTGGCCGTGGTGGTCACCCTGGTCGGCGCCGGACTGCTGACCGTGCCCCTGTGGTTGCGGCTGTGGCGGGCGCTGGGGGCGGAGCGCGCCGCGAGGATCCGCAACGACGAGCGCGAGGAGATCGCGTCACACCTGCACGACTCCGTCCTGCAGACCCTGGCGCTGATCCAGAAACAGGCCGACCATCCCCAGGAGGTCGCGCGGCTCGCCCGGGGGCAGGAACGGGAACTGCGCAAGTGGTTGTTCGGTGGGGGAGACACCGACCATTCGAGCCTGGCGGAGGCGTTGCGCATCATCGCGGGCGAGGTGGAGGACCACCACGGCGTCACCGTGCGGCCGGTGACGGTCGGCGACGTGGCCCTCGATGTCGACGGCACCGGCGAGGGACTGTCGAAGGAGAGTTTCACGGCGGTGCTCGGCGCGACGCGGGAGGCTCTGGTCAACGCGGCCAAGCATTCCGGGGAGACCGACATCAATCTGTTCGCCGAGTCCGAGCGCGAGCAGGTCAGCGTGTTCGTCCGGGACCGCGGCGTCGGATTCGACGTCGACGAGGTGTCGCCGGACCGTCAGGGGCTGGCGAAGTCGATTCGCGGGCGGATCGAACGGCGAGGCGGGCACGTCGACGTGCGGTCCACGCCAGGCAAGGGCACCGAGGTGCGAATCCACATGCCGCGGAACGGCCGGACGCGCGCGGGAGCGGGGGCCGCCGACAGCGCGGACACCGGCGTCGAGGACGTGCCGTTCAGTCAGGGCGCGTGAGCACTACTTTCGTCGTGTCGGTTCCCCTCGTGCGCAGCGCCTGCTCGCTGCTGTCCTCGTGAGGGGTAGTGTTCGCCCGCGACGCGACTGTGGGGGTCGTGCGGTCACACCGTGCTGCGGCGGGGTGCGACGCGAGACGTCAAGGGGGGATTCATGTTCGACCGTGAACGCCTGCGGGTGCGTGAGCAGGAACTGCAGGGTCAGATCGATTCGATGCTGGCCACGCTCGACCGGCAGACGCAGGATCTGCATGCCGCTCAGCGACAGGTGGCACAGCTGCGCGTTACGGGTGAGTCCGCCGACGGGCTGGTGCAGGTGGTGGTGAACTCGGTCGGCGGGGTGGTCGAGGTGCACCTGGCACCGGACGCGTTCCAGCGCTCCACCCCCGAATCGCTGGGACGCGCGATGACCGACGCCGCCGCCGCGCCGGCGAGGCCGCGCACGCCGAGTCGATGCGCATCATGGGATCGATCGTGTCCGCGACCGAGACCCTGCCGGATCTGCCGGACCTCGTTCCCGACCCCGACGACGGGTCGTGGAATCGGCCGCTGCTGCGGGACGGCTGGCAGTGAGCGCGCAGCTGTGGGTGGACCCGGCGCATCTGCGCGGCGTCGCACCCCGATTCGATGCCCTGTCGCAGCGGATGGCCGAGGTCGCCGCCACCCTGACCGCGACCCTCGACGGTGAGGGCGAGTGCTGGGGCGCCGACGAGACCGGGACGACGTTCGCGAGCGGGTATCTGCCGTCCGCGGACGCGGCCGAACACTCGCTGGGGTTCGCCGTCGCGGCGCTGGCAGCGGTCGGGTCGAAGCTCCGGAGTACCGCCGACTCGTTCGACGACACCGACCACGGCACCGCGTCCAGCCTCGCCGGGCTGTTCTGATGGGCCATCGACGAGGCCGATGCCGCGATCCGGTCGGCGTTGTCCGGTGTCAGTGGTGACGTCGAGACCGCGATGGCGAAGGAGTGGATCGGCGCGGACGGTGCGTTGCGTGAGTTGTCGGGGTTGTTCCACGAACTCGGTGACACCCTGGACTGGTCGGCCGACGACCCAGTGCACTGAACGGCACTCAGCATGAACGGCATGCTCGGCTCCTACGTGCAGGAGGAGACCGTGGGCACACCGAGGTTCGGCGACGCCGTCGTCGAGTGTGGCCGGGGGGACTGCGGGGCTCGCCGCGGTACCGGCGTGGATCGTCGTCTCTTTCGCCCACCGGACCGATTCCAGGCGCGATTCCATGCGACGTTCGGCATGTGGATGACGGGTCTGTGCGTCGTGCGGCCGGAGGACGGAACGTGGCCGAGCTTCGGATATCTGGTGAAGGCCTGGTTCCGAAGTGTCTTTGCCATCGTCGAATCGGATATCGCCACGGACGGCGAAGACGGGATGCCCGCGGTGGTGCGGCGATCTGGTGAATCGTGCGACACGCTCTACAGTGGGGTGACACTACCGCCCACGCCGAGGAACAGCCGCAGTGACTTTGCCTGAAACACCCCCGTACCGTGTCTTTCTCGTCGACGATCATGCCGTGTTCCGCTCCGGTGTCCGTGCCGAGCTCGGTAGGGAAGCGGACATGGAGGTGGTGGGCGAGGCGGGCGGTGTCGCGGAGGCGGTGTCCGGGATCAACGCCACCTCGCCGCACGTCGTCCTACTCGACGTCCACATGCCCGACGGCGGCGGTGTCGCGGTGCTGCGGGGCATCGAGTCGGGTCCGGTGTGCCTGGCGCTGAGTGTGTCCGACGCCGCCGAGGACGTGATCGCCGTGATTCGCGCGGGCGCCCGCGGGTACGTCACCAAGACGATCTCGGGGGCCGAGCTGGCCGACGGCGTCCGCAGGGTCGCCGGCGGTGACGCCGTGTTCAGTCCGCGGCTCGCGGGTTTCGTGCTGGACTCCTTCACCGGACGTTCCAATGCTCCTGAGCCGCAGCTGGATCCGGAGCTGGATTCGCTGACGCCGCGGGAGCTGGAAGTGCTGCGCCTCCTCGCCCGCGGTTACACGTACCGCGAGATCGCCGAGGAACTGGTGATCTCGGTGAAGACGGTCGAAACGCATGCGTCGAACGTGCTGCGGAAGACGCAGCAGTCCAACCGGAATGCGCTCACGAGGTGGGCGCACCGCAGGCGGATCGACTGACGTCCCCGGGGGTCAGGGCTGCGCGAGCAGGACGATCACGGCCACGAGCACGGCCAGGATCAGGATCGCGACCATGACACCCATGGCGATCGGCGCCCACGCGACCACCTGGTCGCGGACGGTGGGGGCCGGCGAACCCGGAGCGGGCTTCGCCGGGCGCGGAGGCCACTGCAACCGGCCGAGCGGACGCGGCACGTTCTTGAGCGGGGTGCTCTGATGCACGGCGGGCAGACCGGCCTGCGTGGAACCGACCAGTTTGCCGCGGCGCCGTGAGTCGGGCAACGGTGTCGAACGGTGAGCCCACGCCGGGATGGTGCCGTCCGCGGAATAGACGGGCGAGCCGACGAGGTGCGCGACGTTGCCGTCCCCGGCCATGGCCACCCGGGCCAGGGCGTCGCGGGCCTCGGCCATCGTCGGACGACGCGCCGGGTCGGGTTCGAGAAGATGCAGCAGCGTGTCGGTGAGGGGTCCGGCCTTGCTCGGTCGGTAGATCTCGGCCTTCGCGACCCGGTGCAGGAGTGCGATGGAATCGGAGTCGATCCCGAACGGCGGCTGCCCTTCGACGACGGTGTACAGCGTGGACCCGAGCGAGAAGACGTCGCTGGCCTCGGTGGGGTCCTGGCCGCGGGCGACCTCGGGGGAGAAGTACGCGGGCGTGCCGGTGATGACCCCGTTCGCGGTGTCCGCGGAGTCGCCCTTGGCCCGGGCGATACCGAAGTCGCTGATCTTGACGGTGCCGAGTTCCCGGCCGCGGTCGGCGACGAGGATGTTGCCCGGCTTGATGTCCCGGTGCACGATCCCCGCGGCGTGGGCGGCGGTGAGCGCGTCGGCCACCTGTGCGCCGATCTGGGCGACCTCGAGCGGGGGCAGGGTGTCGGCGATGTTCATCGCCTGGGCGAGGCTGCGGGACGGCAGGTATTCCATGACGAGCCAGGGCTCCCCGGCCTCGAGCGCCACGTCGTACATCGCGATGGAATGCCGGTGCGCGAGTTTGGCGGCGTTGCGGCCTTCCCGCATGGTGCGGTCGCGGACCCGGCGGGCCTCGTCGGGGTCGAGTCCGGCTGTCGTGGTGACCTGTTTGATAGCGACTTCGCGGTGCAGCAGGGTGTCCCGTGCGAGCCAGACCGCGCCCATTCCGCCGCCACCCAGTTTGGACCGCAGGCGGTACCTTCCGGCCACCAGGTATTCGGGTCCGATGCCCCTTTCGCTCTGCTCCTGCTCCATCACGCGTTCAGGTTAGAGGATTGTGCGGACACGGGACGCGCGGCCGTCCTGACCTGGTCGTTCGGCGTCCACTTGACGGGCATGCACGGACCCGCTTTACTGGGAACGGGTTCGAAAATATGTTCGAACAAAGCGTCTGTTCGAGCCGCGTCTTCCCCGTGGTTGCCGACCGCTGTTGGTGCCGAGTGTCAGGGGTGTCGAGTTGGTTGAAGTGGCCGGCGAGCCGGGGTTGCCGGTGCCGGGGGCTCCCGAGTTGTCCGGGCTGTCCCGGCAGGAGCGTCTGGACTACCTCCGGCGACGGATGGCCGCCGTTCCCGCACGCGGGGAATCGGTGGCGAGCCGGGCCCCGGTGGAGGGCGGATTTCCTGCGACGGGCACGTCCGCGGCTCCCGATTCCCACGCCGCCGGGGTGCTTCCGGTTCCGGCCGCGCTGGCAGGCCTCCTTCCCCGGGGCGGGCTGGTGCGCGGTTCGGTGGTGTCGGTGTCGGGTGCCACCTCGCTCCTGCTGGGGTTGGTTGCGTCCGTGACCGCGGGCGGCGGTCACGTCGCGGTGATCGGGCATCCCCGGCTCGGGGTGCTGGCCGCGGTCGAGATGGGCGCGCAACTGGAACGGCTGGCCCTGATCCCGGACCCGGGCGCCGATCCGGTGGAGATCGCCGCGGTGCTGCTGGACGGAATGGACCTGGTGGTGCTCGGGCTGGGAGGGGCGTCGGTGGCGCCGTCCCGGGCGCGTGCGGTGGTGGCCCGCGCCCGGAGCAAGGGGGCGACCCTGGTCGTCACGGACGGGCACTGGGACGGCGCGGAGATGCGTCTGGAGGCGCGGGTGCACGGTTATGCCGGGCTGGGCAACGGATCTCAGGACGGGGGCTGCAGGCGATTGCGGTCCCTCAGCCTGGCAGTGTACGCCCGGGGGCGGTCGTTCCAGCCGCGCACCACCCGGCTGGACGTGCGGTCGGCGCAGGGCCGGGTGGAATGGGTGAGTGCTCCGGAACCGATGGTGTCCCTCGGGAACGTCCCCTTCCCGGATCCGGTGGAGGTGGTGGGCCTGTGAGCCGGGTGCTGGCGTTGTGGTGCCCCGACTGGCCCGCGGTCGCGGCGGCCGCCGCCGCGGATCTCCCGCCCACCCATCCGGTGGCGGTGACGTCGGGCAACCGGGTGATCGCCTGCTCGGCACCGGCCCGCGCGGACGGGGTGCGGCGAGGTCTGCGCCGCCGCGAGTCCCAGGCCCGGTGCCCCCGGTTGCATGTGGTGGCAGCCGATCCCGACCGCGACGCGCGACTGTTCGAGCCGGTCGCCTCGGCAGTCGACGCGGTGGCACCCGGCGTCGAGGTGTTGCGGCCCGGTCTCGTGGTGCTGTCCGCTCGCGGCGTCGCCCGGTATTTCGGTTCGGAGGAGGCCGCCGCGGAACGGCTGGTGGACCAGGTGTCGGCGGTGGGGGTGGAATGCCAGGTCGGTATAGCTGATCAGCTGTCCATGGCCGTGATCGCCGCGCGCAGAGCAACTCTCGTGCCACCCGGCGAGGGGGCGGCCTTCCTGGCGCCGCTCCCGATGCGGGAACTTGCCGCGGAGCCGAGCCTCGCGGCGCCGCATCGCGGGGAGCTGGTCGATCTGCTGCACCGGCTCGGGTTGCGCACAATCGGTAGTTTCGCCGCGCTGTCGGCGGGCGACGTGGCGTCGCGGTTCGGAACCGATGCGGTGCTGGCGCATCGGGCCGCGCGCGGTGAGCCGGAGCGTCCCCCGTCGGGGCGGTCGCTGCCTCCGGACCTGGATGTCGAGGAACGGTGCGATCCCGTCATCGAACGGGTCGACGCCGCCGCCTTCGCGGGACGGGCGTTGGCGGAGAAGCTTCATCGCACGCTGTCGGACGCCGCGGTGGCCTGCACCCGGCTGTCGATCTCGGCGAGCACCGGCAACGGTGAACAACTGTCCCGGATCTGGAGGTGCGCGGAACCGCTGACCCCCGAGGCGACGGCGGACCGGGTGCGGTGGCAGCTGGACGGGTGGCTGACCGGGCGCAGCGAGAAGCGGCCCACCGCCGGTATCGCCGTCCTGCGGCTCGAACCGGTGGAGGTGGTGGCGGCAGGCGCCCTGCAGTTGGGGCTGTGGGGTGGGGTCGGCGACCAGGACAAACGGGCCCGGCGGGCCCTGGTGCGGGTGCAGGGCCTGCTCGGCGGGGAAGCCGTGCAGGTGGGGGTCCTCAGCGGTGGGCGGGGACCGGCGGAGCGCATCACGTTGCTGCCGTTGGGCGACGAGTTGATTCCTCGCAACGATCCGTCGGAGCCGTGGCCGGGCACGTTGCCGGAACCGGCGCCCGCCGCGGTGCTGACCGCGTATCCGGAGGTGTGGATGTCGGACGAGCGGGGTATCGCTGTGACGGTCACGGAACGTGGTGTGTTCAGCGCGCCTCCCGCGCGGCTGCGGTGGGGGAGCAGAGAGTGGGCGGTGTGCGGATGGGCCGGACCGTGGTCGGTGGACGAGCGGTGGTGGGACCCTCCGGCGGCGCGGACGGCGGCCAGGGCGCAGGTGCTGCTGGAGGAGTCGCGGGCGCTGCTGGTGATCTGCACGGCAGGCCGCTGGTCGGTGGAGGGAATCTACGAGTGACACCTCCATGAGTGACACAGGACGCGCGCAGGCATCGCTTGCGGACCGGCCGTCCGAAATGCTTTGCTGTGCAGAGGGTCGCGTGCCGGTGGCGGACAGCGTCAGGCATGGAGGCCGGCCACAGTCGCGTCGTCGGCTCGTGGCATATCCCGAAAGGGTCGAATGTGACCATTTCCTTTAACCACACCATCGTCGCCGCCAAGGACAAGCAGGAGTCGGCGACCTTCTTCACCACGCTGTTCGGGCTGCCGGACGCCGTGCCCGCCGGACATTTCCTGGCGGTCGCCCTCGACAACGGGGTGTCTCTCGACTTCGCGGAACCACCGATCGAATTCCAGCCGCAGCACTACGCGTTCCTCGTCGGGGAGGACGACTTCGACCGGATCTACGGCCTGATCGTCGAGTGGGGTCTCGACCACTGGGCGGATCCGCGGCAGACGCTGCCGGGCACCATCAACACCAACGACGGCGGCCGGGGCGTCTACTTCCTCGACCCGTCCGGACACTACCTGGAGATCATCACCCGCCCGTACGGGTCGGGCCGGTAGTCGCGGCCGGGTTGCCGGTGCTCGCTAGTCTGGACTCTCGTGGAGACGAGCAGGACTACCCCGACGCGCACCGGCATCGAGATCGCCTACCGGGACAGCGGTGAGCCGTCGGTGGCGGGGTCGGCGGACGTCCCTCCCGTGCCGGTGGTGCTGGTGCACGGGATGGGCGGTGACGGCGGCACCTGGCACAGATTCGCCCGCGCACTCGTCGCCCGCGGGCGACGCGTTCTCGTCCCGGATCTGCGGGGGCACGGTCGCAGTGCCCGCGCCGCGTCGTACCAGTTCGAGGAGTTCGGCGCCGACGTGGTGGAGGTGTGCGACAACCTGGGGCTGACGAGAGTGGATCTCGTGGGGCACTCGCTCGGCGGTCATGCCGCGTCGCTCGCGGCGCAGGCCCGACCCGGACTGGTCCGCCGGCTGGTGATCGAGGAGGCCCCGCTCCCGTTGCGTCCCGGTGACCCGGAACAGGTGTTCGCGAACCGGCTGCCGTCGCTGCCGGAACTCTGGCACGCGACGACGAGCGTCATCCGGCATCCGCGGGCCGTGTTCGCCTTCGACCGGTCGATGACGGGCTCCGCGATCGAACAGTTCCGCCGCCCGGATCCGTTGTGGTGGGACCGATTGCCGGGCATCGAGGCCGACACGCTCATCCTGCGCGGTGGACCGGGCGGGATGGTCGACCCGCACAAGCTCGAGTCCGCGGTCGCGGCGATACCGAAGTGCCGGGTGGTGGTGTTTCCCGGCGGGCACAGCATTCACCGCGACCGGTACGGCGAGTTCGCGGCGCAGGTCCTGCCGTTTCTGATGCAGCCCCAGACGAGCTGACAAAAAGTCCGAAAATGTAAACCGCAGCGGCCTCGACAGGACTAGCGTGGAAACGGAAAGCGGGGGCTCGGAACGAGGAAGAAGGACCCACGATGTCGACACTCACGCCCGGACGTCCCTACGCGCCCGGCAGGCAAGGGTTCAGCTCGCTCCGCGACGGGGGACTCAACTGGGACGCGTTCCCGTTGCGGCTGTTCACGAAGGGCAACGCCAAGTTCTGGAACCCCACGGACCTCGACTTCAGCCGGGACGCGGAGGACTGGGAGGGGCTGAACTCGGAGCAGCAGCGCAACTCCACGTATCTGGTCGCGCAGTTCATCGCCGGTGAGGAAGCGGTCACCGAGGACATCCAGCCGTTCATGAAGGCGATGGCCGCCGAGGGGCGTTTCGGCGACGAGATGTATCTGACGCAGTTCTGTTTCGAGGAGGCCAAGCACACCCAGGTGTTCCGGTTGTGGATGGATGCGGTGGGCCTGACCCGGGACCTGCACCCCTTCGTCGCCGAGAACCCGTTTTACCGGCAGTTGTTCTACGAGGAGTTGCCGGGATCGCTGAAGGTCCTCGAGACCGATCCCAGCCCGGCCAATCAGGTGCGGGCCAGCGTCACCTACAACCACGTCATCGAGGGCAGCCTCGCGCTCACCGGGTACTACGCGTGGCAGAAGGTGTGCACGACGCGCGGAATCCTGCCGGGAATGCAGGAACTCGTCCGCAGGATCGGCGACGACGAACGACGCCACATGGCGTGGGGGACGTTCACCTGCCGCAGGCACGTCGCCGCCGACGACGGCAACTGGGGCGTGGTCCAGGAGCGGATGGCGGAGTTGATGCCGTTGGCGCTGGGCATGATCGACTGGGTCAACAAGCAATTCGAGGTCCAGCCGTACGGGCTCGACGAACAGGAGTTCATTGCGTATGCCGCGGACCGGGCGCAGCGCAGGCTGGGGGCGATCGAATCCGCGCGCGGACGCCCGGTCGAGGAGATCGACCTGGACTACTCGCCCGAGGCGCTCGAGGAGAAGTTCGGCGAGGAGGACGCCAAGGCGATGTCCGAGGCCGCCGGCTGAGACACACTGCGCGGTGGCAATGGCAGGATCTGCTCATGGCGCTCACCGCACTCGACCGCAGACTCCTCGGCTGGTCCGCAGCATTCGTGATCTCGCAGGCGAACATCATCCGCCTGCTCGGTCCCGTGGCACCCCGGCTCGCCGAGATCCAGACGGCCCGCTCCGCCCGGGACTACACGGCGATCCTCGACGGAATGACCGACTCCGACACGGCGCGCTACCGCAGCCACTACTACCCGGACTTCGTCCACCCGCTGATCTACGCCGTCGCGCTGCGCACGGGCGCCCGGCGGTTGGCGGAACTGACCCCGCTGTCGCCGAGAACGCGGAAGGTGCTGGCGGCGGTGCCGGTGATCTCGGCGGCGGGCGACTACGCCGAGAACGTCGTCGGGCTATACCTGCTGTCCCACCGTGAGCACATCACCGACGCGACCGTGCGGGCCACCACCGCGGTCAGCGTCACCAAATGGGTGCTGGCGCTCGGTGCGCTCGGGTACCTGTCCCAGGGATTCGTGAGGGTCTGGGCGGGAAAGCTGTTCTCCCGCTAGATTCAGGCGCATGGGTGCTGCCGAGTTGAGCGTCGAGTACTTCACCGGCCAGGCCGAGTTCCGGGAGTGGCTCGCCGCCCATCACGCCTCCTCGCCCGGTATCTGGCTGAAGATGGCCAAGAAGGGATCGGCGCAGTCGTCGATCGACTACGACCGGGCTCTGGAGGTCGCGCTGTGCTACGGCTGGATCGACAGCCAGGTGCGCCGTGTCGACGACGACTTCTTCGTGCAGCGGTTCACCCCGCGGTCGTCGCGGAGTCCGTGGTCCAAGCGGAACCGCGAGTTCGCGGAGAAACTCGCCGAGGCCGGTCTCCTCGAGCCCGCGGGCGTGGCCGAAGTCGAGCGGGCCAGGGCGGACGGCCGCTGGGACCGCGCGTACGCAGGACAGAAGGCGGCGGAGATGCCGCAGGACTTCCTGGACGCCCTCGCGCGGAATCCCGAGGCCGAGGCCTTCTACGCGACACTCGACAGCCACAACCGGTACGCCGTCTACTACCGCCTGCAGGACGCCAAACGCCCGGAGACGCGTGCCCGCCGCATCGAGAAGTTCGTCCAGCAGCTGGCGGAGCGCAGGAAGTTCCACGACTGACCGATTTCCGCTACTGACACAATGGCAGCGTGCCTGACACGATCACCGCCACCTGCTCCGCGCTGTCCGCGACCGACGAACCCCTCGCGGGCACCGCTGCGCACGTCAGGGGCTGGGTGTGCCTGGAATTCCCCGGAGCGTGGGGCCGGGACGTGCTCGACGGCGCGGCGCTCGGCACGGACCTGGCCCGCGAACTCGACGCCCGCGCCGACGCCGCCGGGGTGCGGATCATGTTCATCCGGAGGCCTGGCCGCGGCACCGCGTCACCGGATCGGCGAACGGTGCTGCTGGCACAGTCGCACCCCACGCGGTCGTGGTGCGAGCGGCTCGAGATCGGCTACCCGGAGGACCTGCTCGACCTGGACCTCGGTCTGGTCGCGGGGCCCGCACCCGGTCTGGGCACGCCGGTGACGGACCCCGTCGCCCTGGTGTGCGCGCACGGGAAGAGAGATCAGTGCTGCGCCGTGCTCGGGCGGCCGGTCGCGGCCGGTCTGACCGCGGAGTTCGGCGACGCGGTGTGGGAGTGCTCGCACACGGGCGGGCATCGTTTCGCGCCGTCGCTGATCCTGCTGCCGACGGGCTACACGTACGGCCGGCTGTCGGTGCAGCAGAGCATCGACGCGGTCCGCGCCGCCGCCCGGGGCGAGGTGTACCGGACCGGGCTGCGCGGCCGCAGTTGCTGGGACACCCAGGGGCAGGTGGCGGAACTCGCCGTCCGCGATCTGGTGGACGCCACCGCCGACGAGCTGACGGTGGACGCGAATTCGGTTGTCACCCATCGCGACGGGCGTCGCTGGGTCGTCGACCTCGAGGAGTGGGAACTGCCGCCGCGGCCGGCGAGTTGCGGGGCGGCGCCGAAGCCGGTGCGGCCCGTCATTGCCACCGGAGTTCGCGCCCTCACCCCCTGAGGCGGTCACCAGTGGGTGCCGGGCACCAGCCTTCCGACCTTCCGGGCGGCGCGGCCGAGCACCGACGACGTGTGGTGCCGGGGTTCCGGCGTGCGCCGAGGGGCCGGCGTCGCGTCGTCCGTGCTCGTTCCCTTCGCGGCCGGTGAATCGGGGAACATGCGATACATCTGGTGCATCACGCGGTCCTTGACCGCCGGTGCGAAGACGTGGCCGAGTTCACCGAGCGTGCCGGTCGGGACGTCGATGCGTTTGGGGCGTTCGATCAGCGCACGAACGACCATGGCGGCCGCCTTCTCCGGGGACGTGATCGGCCCGATGTTGTACCGGCCGGTGGGCGCGATCATCGGCGTCTCGACCAGCGGCATGTGGATGGTGGTGAACGTGATTCCGTCCGAGAGGGTTTCGGATGCCGCGACGTCGGTGAATCCGTCGAGGGCCGATTTGCTGGCGACGTAGGCGGCGAACCGCGGGGTCGCGCCCTGGACCCCGGCGCTGCTGATGTTGACGATGTGGCCGAACCGCCGCTCGCGCATCTGCGGGAGGAAGGCGAGAACGAGTCGGACCGCGCCGAAGTAGTTGACGGCCATGGTCCGTTCGAAATCGTGGAACCGGTCCGTCGAGTGGTACAGCCCCCGGCGAATCGAACGACCCGCGTTGTTGACGAGCATGTCGACGTGATCATGTTCGGCGAGAACGGCTTTGACGGTGTGTTCGACCGACTCGTCGTCGGTGATGTCGCAGGGGTAGCCGTAGGCCTCGCCGCCCGCCGCGCGGATCTCCGCGACGACGGCGTCGAGTTCCGCGGTGCGTCGGGCGAGCAGGATGACCTTCGCGCCCTTACGGGCCGTCGCGATCGCGGAACTCCGGCCGATCCCGGACGACGCCCCGGTGATCACGACATGCCTGCCCACGAGCGGTCCGGCGGGGTGGGGCCTGCGCGCCCGGTCGGGGTCGAGGTTCTCGCGCCAGTACGACCACAGCGTGCCGGCGTACGAGGCGAAAGGCGGCACCTCGATGCCGGTGCCGCGCAGCGCCTCCCGGGTGTCGCGGTCGTCGAACACCGTGGGCAGGGTCAGGTTCTCGACGAGCGCCGGCGGGATGCCGAGTGCGCCGAGCACGGCCTTGCGGCCCGCGTCGAGGGCGGAGTCGGGGGTGGGGGTGAGGAACGGGCGGACGAGTTCGCCGGGCAGTCCGATCGCGGGGTGCGGTGCGCCTGCCGCCTCGGCGAGCGCGGCGTAGATCTCCCGGACCGGCTGGGGGCGCGGATTGACGAGGTGGAACGTCTGGCCGTCCCGTCCCGGCGCCGTCATCAGTTCCACGACGGCCGCGGCGACGTAGTCGACGGGCACGACGTTGGTCGCGCCGATCCGCGGGACGGCCACGGGCAGCGCGGCGGGGAGTTTCGCGAGCGCCGCGATGGCGGGGAAGAGGTAGTACGGGCCGTCGATCTTGTCCATCTCGCCGGTGACCGAACTGCCGACCACCGCGGCGGGGCGGTAGATGCGTGTGCGCAGGCCCTCGGCGTTGCGGACCAGTTTCTCGGCCTCGAACTTGGTGCGGTGATACGGGGTGGGGAAGCTCTGGCCGAGATCGAAATCGGTTTCCCTGAACGGCCCCTCGTGATCTCCCGCGACGGCGATGGAGGAGACGTGGTGGAGAGTCGCATCCAGTTCCCGGGCCAGCGCGATGACAGAACGGGTGCCGTCGACGTTCGTGGCGGCCTGCTCGTCGCCGGCCGTGAGGTCGTAGATCGCGCCGAGGTGCAGGACGTGGTCGGCCGTGGGCACGGACCCGAGTCCGAGGCCGGGCTCGGTCAGGTCACCGATCAGGGGATGCACGCGTTCGCCGCCGGGCATGCTGTCGACGAGTGCCTCCAGCCGCGCGACGGACGCGCGCCGGACGAGGACGTGGATCTCGGCTGATGCATCGCGGTCGAGGATCAGGGGCAGCACGTGCCGACCCAGGAATCCGGTACCGCCGGTGACGAGGTAGGTGGCCATGCCCCGAACTTACTCCAAAGTAAGATGATGTACTAGTGGCCGAGACCCACCTTGGCGTGCACCTTTTTCATCCAGGCCGGAGCCCACCAGTTGGCCTCGCCCATCAGCTTCACCAGGGACGGAACGAGGAGCATCCGGACCACCGTCGCGTCGACGAGCAGCGCGACGATCATGCCCACGCCGAGGAACCGCATGATCGACAGACCGGAGATCGTGAACGCCCCGGTCACCACCACGAGCAGCAGCGCGGCGGCCGTCACGATCCGGCCGGTGCGCTCGGTGCCGAAACGCACCGCTTCCTCCGTCGTCGCGCCCGCCTCGTGCGCCTCGACCATGCGCGACATCAGGAACACCTCGTAGTCGGTGGACAGGCCGAAGACGACGGCGAGAATGAGGACCACGAACGTCGCCTCGAGCGGTGCCGGACTGACCCCGAGCAGGCCCGCGCCGTGTCCCAGCTCGAAGATCCAGGTGAGCACCCCGAACGTGGCGGCGAGACTCAGCCCCGCCATCGCGACCGCTTTGATCGGCAGCACCACCGAGCCGAACGCCAGGAACAGCAGGACCAGCGTCGAACCCACCATGATCGCGATCATGACCGGCATCCAGTGCACGATCGCCGCGTTGCCGTCGTCGACGGTCGCCTGGCCGCCGCCGACGAGCAGTTCGGTTCCCTCGGGGACGGAGATGGCGCGGAGACCGTCCACCGCCGCGCTCTGGTCGTCGGTGGTCACTCCCTCGGAGTAGACGGCCTGCACCGCCACCAGTTCGCCGTTGGACGCGACGACGGTGGCGGCGCCGATGCCCGGCACCTGGCCGGCGGCCTGTGCCACCGCGGCTCCGTCGGCGGCGGTCGGCGCGGTGCCGTCGGTGCCGCGGAGGATCAGGGTGGCGCCGTTCCCGGTGGTGGGAAATTCGGTGGTGAGGGTGTCGGTGGCGATACGGGCGGGATCGTTCTCGGGCAGCGCCGTGTACGTGACCTCGCCGAGTGACGCGCTGAGCAGCGGCGCGGCCAGGACCATCAGACCCGCGACGATTCCGACCGCGATGGCGACCGGCCGACGCATCACCCAGGTGACGACGGAGCCCCAGAACTTGCGGGCGCGCACCTCACCGCGCTGCGCCGCGTCCTTGCGCCAGCTCAGCGCGTTGATGCGGTGACCGAGGATCGCGAGCAGCGCGGGCACCGCGGTGAGGGACAGCAGCGCCGCACTCGCGACCGCGGCCATCGCACCGAACCCGAGCGACTTGATCACGTCCTGCGGAAACACCAGCATCCCCGAGAACGCGCACACCAGAAGCAGACCGGAGAACAACACGGTGCGACCCGCGGTCAGGACGGTGCGCCGGGTCGCCTCGGCCACGTCGGCGCCGGACTCCAGTTCCTCGCGGAAACGGCCGACGATGAACAGGCCGTAGTCGATCGCGAGCCCCAGGCCGAGCAGGGACGCCACATTGATCGCGAACGAACTGACGTCGGTGAACAGGGTCAGCAGGCGCAGCGTCGCGAGGGCGCTGAAGATCGAGAGCAGCCCGACGAACACCGGAACGGCGGCGGCGACCAGTCCGCCGAAGATGAAGACCAGCAACACGAGAGTGATCGGCAGCGCGATCGCCTCGGCCAGCACCAGGTCCTGCTGCAGCCGGTTGTTGAACGCCACACCCACCACCGAGTTGCCCGCGAACTCGGTGTCGACGCCCTCCACCTCGAGCTTCGGCAGCAGATCGTTGAACGTGGCGGCGGTGATCCCGGCATCCGGGTCGACGGTGATCGCGGCCGACGCCTTGGTGCCGTCCTCCGACACCATCAGGTGCTTCCTCGTCGCGTCCGCCGTCCAGTACGACGTCACCGAATACGTCGGCACCTCGGCGGCGAACCGGTCGAGACTCGCGGTGACCTGGGGGCCGATGTCGTCGAGGGTCTTCCCGTCGGGTGCGGTGTAGATGGCGATGATGTCCGGCGTTTGCGGACCCAGATTGTCCTCGACGATTCGCGCCACCTCGGCGGATTCGCTACCGGGGTCGATGAATCCGCCGGAGCTGAGCTTTGCGAACACACCGGTGCCCCACACGCCGCTCACCACAACGGCGAACACGGCGAGGGTCAGGACCCACCATTTGCGTGAAACAACGGTCGAGGCCCAACGTGTCATGCGTCAACTCCGGGTGATCGGGGGCGGTCGGCTGCGACTGCCGACTGTAGTGCGGATCGAGGGATTGCCGGTGGGGGTGTGACGCTGGTCCCGGCAAATCGTGCATACTCGGCAGTGCACTTGCAGTCACACGCACGGGGGAAGCCGGTCCGAATCCGGCGCTGACCCGCAACGGTAGGCCACCAGAGCATTTCGGTGGCGAGCCCGATTACCCGGCGTGTGGTGTGCGACATCCTTTTCGTCGTGGTCTACGAAGCGGAGTCCCGCAGGCGCGCCTGCACGTGGGCGTCTGCCGGCTTCTCATTCGTGGCTCTGAGCCGCAATGAGGTTTACATGCACTGTCAGTTGTTCCGAAGTTCCGCTCTGGTCACGCTCGCCGTGGCCGCGCTGGTGGTCGCCGGATGTTCGCGCGGGGAGTCCGTGGGGCAGACCGCTTCCGCCGAATCCTTCGCCGAGCCGGTGTCCGTCACCAACTGCGCGCGAACGGAGACGTTCGACGCGCCGCCGCAGCGCATCGTCAGCATGAACGATCACGTCACCGAGGTGCTGATCGAGATGGGGGCCGGTGATCGCATCGTCGGCACGGGGTACGGCGACGCGACCCCGCTGCCGGAGTTCGCGGATGCCTTCGCGAAGATCCCGAAACTCGCGAAGGAATACCCGACCCGGGAACAGATCCTCGACCTCGACCCCGACCTGGTGGTCGGCGGCATGCGCAGCGCGTTCGACGAGAAGGAGGGACGCTCGCGCGAATCCCTCGGCGAACAGGGCATCCCCACCTTCCTGTTCTCCGAGTACTGCGGGCAGGGTTTCCCCGACATCGGACTGCTGCGCAGCGATTACACGCAGCTCGGTGAGATCCTCGGCGTCCCGGACGAGGCAGTCGCCGTCAGCGAACGGGTGACGTCCGGGTTGCAGGCCGTGCGGGACGAGATCGCAGGCACCGCCCCGGTTCCGACGTTCTTCTACGATTCCGGCGAGGACGTTCCGCTGACGATCGGCGGTGTGGGTGTCGGCCAGCTCATCGCGGACCACGCGGGTGCGGCCAACCTCTTCGCGGAGGGGGAGAAGCCGTATTCGAAGTCCACGTGGGAGATCATCGGTGAACGCGCCCCGGAGGCGATCGTCGTCCTCGACTACGGCACGACGAGCGCGCAGGCGAAGATCGACTTCCTGAAGTCGCACCCGATCATGTCGACGACGCCCGCAGTGAAAGCCGGCCGTTTCGTGGTGGTGCCGCTCGACGACTTCTTCGAGAGCCCGCGCCTGGTGCGGTCGGTGGAGACGATCGCGCGGGCGCTGCATCCGGACGCCGTCGGCGCGCGATGACCACGACCGCCGAACGTGCGGCGCCACACGCGTCGCCCACGCACCCCTCCCGGGCGCGCGTCGGGTTCGCGGGCCTGGTGATGCTGCTCGCCCTGACGACCCTGTTCGTCCTTGGCCTCGCCGTGTCGTTCGGTTCGGTGCGCATCCCGGTCGGCGACGTCTGGGCGATCGTCGCGCACCGGGTGGCCCCGGGTGCGTTCGAGCCCTGGTGGTCGCAGGCCCGGGAATCGATCGTGCTGGACTCCCGGTTGCCGCGGGCGCTGACCGCCGCGGTCGTCGGGGCGGCGCTCGCCCTGGCAGGAGCCGTGGCGCAGGCGGTGACACGTAATCCGCTGGCCGATCCGTATCTGCTCGGCGTGTCCTCGGGTGCGGGTTTCGGCGTGGTGGTGGTGACGGTGCTCGGGCTCGGAGTGGGAGCGCGCGGCGTGTTCACGATTCCCGCCGCGGCGTTCCTGGGCGCCATGGTGCCGCTGTTCCTGTCACTGGCGATCGGCGGCCGGTATCCGCAGCCGACCGCGGTCATTCTCGTCGGTGTCGCGTCGGCGCAGGTGTTCTCCGCCCTCATCACCTTCTCGATCCTGGTCGTCGCCGACGAGCACCAACTGAGTTCGGTGATGCACTGGCTGGCGGGCGGTTTCGGCGACTCACGCTGGTCGACGGTGATTTTCCCGGCTCTCGCACTCGCGACGGTGGGGGCGGCGATGATGCTGAGCGCGAGCCGTGTCGACCTGCTGCAGGCGGGAGACGAAGGCGCCGCCGCCCTGGGGATGAACGTGCGGCGCTTCCGCGTCGTGCAGTTGCTCGGGGTGTCGATGCTGGCAGGGGCGGCCGTGTCCGTCGCCGGCGGCATCGGCTTCATCGGCCTGCTCGTGCCGCACCTGGCCGGGTACGTCGTGGGTGCCCGCGCGGTCAGGCTGCTGCCCGTCGCCGCGTTCCTCGGCGCGATCGCGATGGTCGCGGCGGACACGGCCGCGCGGTCGGTCGCGCGGAGCATCGAGGTCCCGGTGGGCGTCGTCACCGCCCTGGTGGGAGCACCGATCTTCGTGTGGATGCTGTACCGGCAGTACGGGAGGGCCGAGTGACCGCGCTGAGCCTGCACCGGGTCCGCGCCGAACTCGGATCGCGGGAAGTGCTGCACGGCGTCGACCTCGCCGTCCGTCCCGGTGAGGTGCTGGCGCTGGTCGGGCCCAACGGTTCCGGGAAGACCACGGCGCTGCGCTGCTGCTACCGCGCGCTCACCCCGACCGCGGGCGCCGTCGTCGTCGACGGAACGGACAGCGCCGATCTGGGCAGACGAGAACTCGCCCGCACGATCGGCGCGAGCACCCAGGAACCGCGGGTGTCCGCGGGACTGACCGTGCGCGAATCCGTGTCGCTCGGACGCGTCCCGCACCGGGGCTGGTTCGAACGGGCGAACGGGGTCGACGGCGAAATCGTGGAGACGTGTATACGGCAGGTGGGGCTGGCCGAACTCGCCGGCCGCGACGTGCAGGCGCTGTCCGGTGGGGAACGCCAGCGGGTGTCGATCGCCCGGGCTCTCGCGCAGCAGCCGCGGGTCCTGCTGCTCGACGAACCCACCAACCACCTCGACCTGCGGCATCAGCTGACGGTGATGAACCTGCTGCGCGACCTCGCGCGCGACGGTCTCGCGATCGTCGTGACCATGCACGACCTCCGGCTTGCCGTGGAGTACTGCGACACCCTTGCCGTGCTGCACGATGGACGGGTGATCAGCACCGGTCCGCCCGCCGACGTCCTGGACGACACCGTGCTCGGCGGGGTGTTCGGCATCCGCGCCGTCGTGCGGTCGAGTCCGCGGCTGACGATGGAGATCCTGGGGCTGGCCGATGGATGAGCAACTGCGGCGCGCGTACGAGCTGACCGCACGCCGCGTCCCGATGATCGCCGACCAGATCGCACACCCCGGCGCAGCCTCGTTCCCGGCCGTGCGCCTGACCGATCCCGGCTGGCTCGCGGACCGGGTCGCGGACACGGCGAGGCGGTGGGGCAGCGACGATCCCCGGGTCAACGGGACGCTGTGGTGGTACTCGGCCAGTTCGACGCTGACCGGGATCCCGATCGCGACCGCGCTCGTCACGGGTGTCGCCGCCCACCCGGGGCTCGGCGACGCCGTGGCATTCCTCCGCGACGACGGGTACCTCGGGGGCATCACCGCGTCGTCGGGGCTGCCGGTCACCGAGGGGCTGTCCGAACTCGCGGCCGAGATGGCCGCGGCACTGACGCCGATCGTCGATGCGCTCGCCGCGGTGTCCGGGGTGCGGCACGCCGCGATGTGGGCGATCACCACGGATTCGATCGCCAACCGGGCCCTCGACGCGGGAACGGCGTGCGGCGACCGCGCCCGCGGCAGCATCTTCGCCCGGGGTCTGGTGGACGCACTTCGCCGCGCCGGTGTCGTGCTGCCGGACCCGCGGTTCGTCGACGTCCGGGCCGGGGCGCTGTCGCGCCGGTTCACGCAACGGGCGTCGTGCTGCCTGATCTACGAGACCCCCGGCTCGGGCAAGTGCGTGAGCTGCCCGCGAAGGCCTGCCGAGGACCGTCTGAGAGGTCTGGCCGCGCTGGTGAGGTGACCCGCATTGACCGGTCCGCGAGGGTGATGGCACACTGACAGCATTCGAACTCCCGTTCGAATGATGCGCCTTCCCCAGCGGCATCTTCTGTGATCTCGGCACGCACGTGCGCGGGTAGAAGAGGTGTAATCAGATGGGTTGGGGAAACGGTCCGCCGACGTGGTCCGAGATGGAACGCGTCCTGTCGGGCAGGCCGGGGCGGGTCGACCCGGAGTCGATGTATCCGGGCGACGGCGGCGACAGTCCCGCATGGTCGCGTAAACGGGGGGAGTACCGGGCGGGCCGTCAGGAGCGTCCCGGTTCCACCGTGCCGTACGCCGAACTGCACGCGCACTCGGCGTTCAGCTTCCTCGACGGCGCCTCCCCGCCGGAAGAGCTGGTGGAGGAGGCCGTCCGGCTCGGTCTCGAGGCCATCGCGCTCACCGACCACGACGGGTTCTACGGTGTGGTCCGGTTCGCCGAGGCGGCGAAGGAACTGAACATGCGCACCGTGTTCGGGTCCGAACTGACGTTGGACGACGCGCACCTGCTGGTGCTGGCGCGAGGCCAGGAGGGGTACCGGCGACTCTCCCGGGAGATCGCGGCGGCGCATCTCGCGGGAGGGGAGAAGGGCAGGCTGCGCTACGACCTCGACGGCCTCGCCGATGCCGCCGGCGGGCACTGGCAGATCCTGACCGGCTGCCGGAAGGGGCATGTGCGTCAGGCGCTGGCCGGTGGCGGCCCGGACGCCGCGGCCGTCCGGCTCCGGGACCTGATCGACCGATTCGGGGCCGACCGGGTCACGGTGGAGCTCACCCATCACGGCGTCGCGGAGGACGCTGAGCGCAACGCCTGCCTCGCCGAACTCGCACAGCAGTACGGACTTCGGGTGATCGCGTCCACGGCGGCACACTTCGCGGGACCGCCGCGAAGGAGACTGGCCATGGCGATGGCCGCCGTCCGGGCCCGGCAGAGTCTCGACGACGCGGCCGGGCACCTGGCGCCCGCCGGGGGAGCGCACCTGCGGTCCGGTGAGGAGATGGCGCACCTCTTCGCCGCGTACCCGGACGCCGTCCGCGGTGCGGCGGAGCTCGGCCTGGAGTGTGCGTTCGACCTGCGGCTCATCGCGCCGCAACTGCCCCCGTTCGACGTTCCCGACGGACACACCGAGGCCGGCTGGCTGCGCAGGCTCACGATGGACGGGGCCCGTCGCCGCTACGGCGCGCCTGCGGACCGGCCGGAGGCCTACCGGCAGATCGAGCACGAACTGGACATCATCACCGGGCTGAACTTCCCGGGTTACTTCCTGGTGGTCCACGACATCGTGTCGTTCTGCAAGAACAACGATATCCTCTGCCAGGGAAGGGGTTCGGCGGCCAACTCCGCCGTCTGCTACGCCATCGGCATCACCAACGTGGATCCCGTCCGCAACAAATTGCTGTTCGAACGTTTCCTCTCACCCGAACGCGACGGCCCCCCGGACATCGACGTCGACATCGAATCCGACCGCCGCGAGGAGGCCATCCAGCACGTCTACACCAAGTACGGACGCCAGTACGCGGCGCAGGTGGCGAACGTCATCACATACCGCGGAAAGTCCTCGGTCCGGGACATGGCCCGGGCGCTGGGTTTCTCGCAGGGGCAGCAGGACGCGTGGAGCAAGCAGGTCAGCCGCTGGGGTGGGATCGGGAAGGAGGCCGGCACCGACATCCCGCCCGCCGTCCTCGAACTGGCCGCTCAGATCGAGGGGTTTCCGCGGCACCTCGGCATCCACTCGGGTGGCATGGTGATCTGCGACCGGCCGATCGCCGACGTGTGCCCGGTGGAGTGGGCGCGCATGGCGAACCGCAGTGTTCTGCAGTGGGACAAGGACGATTGCGCTGCGGTGGGTCTGGTGAAATTCGACATGCTGGGCCTCGGCATGCTCTCCGCGCTGCACTACATGATCGACCTCGTGGCCGAGCACAAGGGGATCGAGGTCGATCTGGCGCAGCTGGACCTCTCCGAGGAGGCCGTCTACGAGATGCTGCAGCGGGCAGACTCGGTGGGGGTGTTCCAGGTGGAGTCGCGGGCCCAGATGGCCACCCTGCCGAGGCTGAAACCGCGGAACTTCTACGACCTGGTGGTGGAGGTGGCGCTCATCCGCCCCGGCCCGATCCAGGGCGGATCGGTGCACCCGTACATCCGCCGCCGCAACAAGCTCGAACCGGTGACCTACGACCACCCGTCTCTGGAGAAGGCGCTGAAGCGGACGCTGGGTGTGCCGCTGTTCCAGGAACAGCTGATGCAGATGGCGGTCGACGTGGCGGGTTTCAGCCCGGCCGAGGCCGACCAGCTCCGCCGGGCCATGGGGTCCAAGCGGTCGCCCGAGAAGATGGAACGGCTGAGGGGGCGGCTCTACCAGGGCATGCGGGACCTGCACGGAATCGGCGAGGACGTCGCCGACCGGATCTACGAGAAGCTGTACGCTTTCGCGAATTTCGGTTTCCCCGAAAGTCATTCGCAGAGTTTCGCGGCCCTGGTGTTCTATTCGTCGTGGTTCAAGCTGCATCACCCGGCGGCGTTCTGCGCCGGTCTGCTGCGGGCGCAGCCGATGGGGTTCTACTCGCCGCAGTCGCTGGTGGCCGACGCCCGCAGGCACGGGGTGCGGGTGCACGGCGCGGACGTCAATGCGAGCCTCGCGCACGCCACCGTCGAGGCGGGCGGGACGGAGGTGCGGCTCGGGCTCGGGGAGGTGCGGCACATCGGGACCGCGCTGGCCGAGCGGATCGTCGAGTCCCGCGGCGACGGCGGGCCGTACACGTCCTTCCTCGACCTCACCGGCCGGGTGGAACTGAGCACGGCACAGGCCGAATCGCTGGCCACCGCAGGTGCTCTCGACAGTTTCGGGTTGTCCCGGCGGGAGGCGCTGTGGGCGGCGGGCGCCGCGGCGGGAGAGCGTCGCGACCGGCTGCCGGGGATCGGGGCGTCCACCCGCGCGCCGACCCTGCCGGGGATGAGCGATCTCGAACTGGCCGCGGCGGACGTGTGGGCCACCGGGGTGTCACCGGACACGTATCCCACCGAGTTCCTGCGCCCGCAACTCGATGCGCTCGGGGTGATCCCGGCGGCGCACCTGCTCGACGTTCCCGACGGCGACCGGGTTCTGGTGGGTGGGGCGGTGACGCACCGGCAGCGCCCGGCGACGGCGGCGGGGGTCACGTTCATCAACCTCGAGGACGAGACCGGCATGGTCAATGTCGTCTGTTCGGTGGGGTTGTGGGCGAAGTACCGCAAACTCGCCAACACGGCACCCGCACTGCTGGTCCGCGGCAAGGTGCAGAACGCCGAAGGCGCGGTGACGGTGGTGGCGGATCGGTTGCAGCTGATGGATTTGCGGGTGTCCGCCAAATCCAGGGACTTCCGATGAGCCCCGCACCGCTAGCATCTGGTCATGAGGAGATACGTGTTGTCGGCGATCGTCGTGGCTACGCTGACGCTCGCGGGGTGTGGTGAGACCGACAGCGACTCCTCCCAGCAGACACCCGCCCCGTCGCCCGGGGACTCGAGTCAGATGGAAATCGGCGGGGCAGTGCAGGCGCCCGCGAAAGACCAGGCCCCCACCGACCGCCAGGAGATCATCACCGGTCAGGTCGCGCTCACCGCGGACGACCCGGTGGCCGTCGGCAGGCAGATCGTGGACAAGGTCGACGATCTGGGCGGGCGCGTCGACCAGCTCACCGAACAGCCGGGCTCCGACGACCAGGACGCCAGCAGTTCCCTGACCATCCGGGTGCCCGCCGACTCGCTCACCCGGACGTTGGACGATCTGCGGGAACTGGGCAAGGTCACCAGCGTCAGCGTCACGAAGAGCGACGTGACGATGCAGTCGCAGGATCTCGACGCCCGGATCAACGCATTGACGGCGTCCGTCACCCGTCTGCAGGGGCTCATCACGTCGGCCGCGAACACCGCGGATCTGATCGAGGCCGAGAAAGCGTTGTCGGAGCGGCAGGGCGAACTGGACAGCCTCACCGCCCAGAAGCGGACGCTGAGCGACCAGGTGGCACTGGCCACACTCATGGTCGACGTCACCTCCACCGATGTCGAGCCGCCCAGTCCCGGTCCGGACAACTTCTGGGAAGGCGTCGTCGCGGGCTGGAACGCCCTGCTGTCGGCGATCGCGGCCGGCGCCGTGGTCGTCGGGGCGCTGATTCCCTGGTTCGGTTTCGTGGCCGTCATCGCACTGGTCGTGTACGGCGCGTACCGTCTGCGCCGGATGTACAACAGGCCGCCCGGACCCCCGTCGGGACCGGCGCCGGAACGAGAAGAGGCGAAGACGCAATGATCGAAGTCGACCTGAATGCCCTGGACGGCGCGTTGGCGTCGGGTGCCCCCGTCATCGACGTGCGCGAGGCCGACGAATACGCCCAGGCCCGGGTTCCGGGAGTGACACTGATTCCGCTCAGCGAGTTCGTCGCGCGCGTGGACGAGATCCCGGAGGCCGACGTCGTCTACGTGATCTGCGCGGTCGGCGGCCGGAGCCTGCAGGCGGCGGAGTACCTGAATGCGCGGGGGATCAACGCCGTGTCGGTGGCGGGCGGGACGTCCGCGTGGATGCAGTCCGGACGCCCCGTCGAGTCGGGCGCCTGACTCCCGAGTCACGGTTCGTGGTCAGCGCGCCGAGCTGAAGGCGTGGGCTGCGGAATCGTCCCGGGCGCCGCGCTCACCCAGTCGCCCGGCGGCGTGCCGCAGTGTGTGGACCGCGACGGTGCCCCAGATGACGACCAGCGCGCACCACAGGGTCACGCCTGCGCCGACGATCACGACGGAGTCCGTCGCCAGGCCGAGGGAGTTCGCTCCCAGCGCGCAGGTTCCGACGGGGAACGTGAAACTCCACCAGCTGGGGGTGAACGTCAACCCGCGGCGAAAGGCCCTGGCGGTCACGGTGACCACGGCCGCGAGGGCGAGGACGCCGAGCGCGCCGACGGTGGTCCCGTAGACGACGCCCACCGCGTGGAGCCAGGCGTGGCCGGACGCCGCGCCGAGCAGATTGATCGCCGCCACCGACTGCCCGATCACGCCGAGCGGAATCCAGAGCGTCGGCACGAGCGGGTTGGCGGGGAGCCCGTTGCTCAGCAGATGGCGGCCGACGACGACGGCGACGGTCACTGCGGCGCTCAGCGCCAGCGCGAACAGCGAGTAGCAGACCACCAGCATCGCGATCTGAGGTGCGCCCTCGGGAAGGTGTTTGACCAGTGCGGATCCGGAGGCGGCCGACACCATGGGCGGTACTACGGGCATGAGCCAGGACGGCACCGGTGTCACCTGGTGGGGCCGGGTCAGCCTGCGGGCCATGACGGCGTAGGTGACGAGCCCGATGCCGGTCCCGATCGCCCAGAGTGTGGCCGAGGCGGGGACGGCGACGTCGCCGAGAAGTGCGTGACCCGCGGATCCGGTGCCGGCGCCGACGGTCAGCACTGCCATCGACACGGCGCCGTAGAACGGGAACATCGTGTGGCTGCGCGCGTCGGCGAGTGCGTCGTCGCGGCGGCGGATCCAGTGCCGAACCAGTGCGGTCGTCAGCAGCACGAGCAGCGTCACGGCGATCAGCCAGAAGACCTCGGAGGCCGTCCGGACCACCGGAACGCCGGCCGGAAATGCGGCGGCGACRACTGCGAGGATGCCGGTGCCCATCACTGCTGCGAACCAATTCGGGGTCATACCCAGAGCTTGCCGTCGCATCGTCGTGGCCGGTAGAAGGCTTGTCGTTGAATGCCCACAAATCACGTTTGTGGGACTAGCCTTGGGTTGTGCCGCTGTCTCCCCGAGTACCCGAACTCAGTGCCCTCGACGTCCTGTTGTCCGTCGAGCGGCTCGGAAGCATGGGTGCGGCGGGGCGCGAGCACGGGCTCAGCCAGCAGGCCGTCAGCGCCCGGGTGCGGTCGGCCGAGCGCCAGTTCGGCATCAAGGTGTTCAGCCGCGGCGCCAGCGGGGTGCGGCCCACGTCGGAGGGTGCGCTCATCCTCGAATGGGCGAGTCACATCCTCGCCACGGCGGAGGAGCTGGCGTCGGGAGTCGCGGCGCTGCGAGGGGAACGGCAGGCCGGCCTGACGGTCGCGGCCAGCATGACGATCGCCGAGTATCTGGTTCCCGGGTGGACCGTCGCGATGCGGCGCAAGTACCCGAATGTGGTCACGAACGTCCGGCTGCTGAACTCGTCGGAGGTGACCGCCCGGGTGCTGTCGGGCGAGGCCGATCTCGGGTTCGTCGAGGGCCCGGACATTCCGGCGGGACTGCAGGTGCGGGAGATCGGCCGCGACCACCTGGTGGTCGTGGTGCCGCCGGGGCACGAATGGGTGCGCCGGTCGCCGATTCCGGTGTCCGAACTCGCGGCGACGCCGATGATCCAGCGGGAATCCGGGTCCGGAACACGCACCACCCTCGAGAATGCGGTCCCGCAGTGCGTCCCGCCGCTGCTGGAGCTGACGTCGTGCACGGCGGTGAAGGCGGCCGTCGTGGCGGGCAACGCTCCGGCGGTGCTGTCCTCGCTGGCGGTCGCCGCCGACCTGACGGACGGCCGGCTCGCCTCCGTTCAGGTGGAGGGGCTGACGCTGCCGCGGCGGTTGTCGGCCGTCTGGGACCCGGTGCGCGGGGTGCAGGGTGCGGCCCGCGACTTCCTCGACATCGCCCTCGGTGCGGGCGCCGCCGCGGGCGTCGGGGCCATGGCTGCCGGAGCTACAGCGCAGCCCCGCTGAATCCGTGCTGGCGCCACGCCTCGTACGTCACGAGGGCCGCGGCGTTGGACAGGTTCAGCGACCGACGGCCGGGCAGCATCGGGATGCGGAGCCGCTCCGTCACATGCGGATCGGCCAGCACCTCCGCCGACAGTCCGGTGGGCTCCGGACCGAACAGTAGGACGTCGCCTGGCCGGTAGGCGATGTCGGCGTACGACACGGTGGCGTGCGCGGTGAACGCGAACACCCGCGCCGGTTCCACCGCGGCCCAGGCCGCCTCCAGGTTCTCGTGCACGGTCACCGACGCCAGGTCGTGGTAGTCGAGCCCGGCCCGTTTGAGTTTCGGCTCGGACAGGTCGAACCCGAGTGGTCCCACGAGGTGCAGTTCGCAACCGGTGCCCGCCACCATGCGGATGGCGTTGCCGGTGTTGGGTGGGATTCGGGGTTCGTGGAACATCACTCGGAACACCCGCACAGCTTAGGGCCACACCGGGAGGCGGCATGATGGACGCATGGATCCGGTCGAAGAGGTGGTGGGTGAGGACTACGGCGACGCACGACTCCCCGCGCAGAACTGGCAGCGGCGGCACTACACGAAATGCAACTTCCGTGACGCCGACCTGAGCGAACTCCGCACCGAGTCGGTGATCTTCACCGAATGCGATTTCACGGGCGCCGACCTCGCCGAGTCGCACCACGTGGGGACGGCGTTCCGCTCGTGCGCGTTCACCAGAACGACGCTGTGGCACAGCGAGTTCCGCAATTGCAGCTTCCTCGGTTCGGAGTTCGACAACTGCCGGCTGCGCCCGATGGTCTTCGACGAGTGCGACTTCACGCTCGTGTCGCTGGGCGGTGCCGACCTGCGCGGACTCGATTTCACGGACTGCCGGTTCCGGGAAGCCAACCTCGTCCGCACGGACCTCCGCCGGGCCGTGCTCCGCTCGGCGGACCTGTTCGGGGCCCGCACGGGCGGCGCGAAATTCGACGGCGCGGACCTGCGCGGGGCGCACGTCGACGCGAACCTGTGGACGGCGGCCTCACTGGACAAGGCGCAGATCGAACTCACCCAGGCCATCGCGTACGCGACGGCCAACGGGCTCGTGGTGGAACCGACCTGACACTGGTTCGGCGAACCTGCCTGACACTGGTTCGGCGAACCTGAGAGAATGGGGCACGTGACTGCAACGATCCTCGATGGCAAGGCGACCCGCGACGAGATTTTCGAAGACCTGAAGGTGCGGGTGAGCGCCCTGAAGGACAAGGGCATCACGCCCGGTCTCGGCACCGTTCTGGTGGGGGACGACCCGGGGTCGGCCGCTTACGTGCGCGGCAAGCACAACGACTGCGCGAAGGTCGGGATCACCTCGATCCGCCGCGACCTGCCCGCGGACATCACGCAGGAGAAGCTCGACGCCACCATCGACGAGCTCAACGCCAACCCCGACTGCACCGGGTACATCGTGCAGCTCCCGGTGCCGAAGCAGCTCGACGAGAACGCCGCGCTCGAGCGCATCGACCCCGACAAGGACGCCGACGGCCTGCACCCGGTCAACCTCGGCCGCCTGGTGCTGGGCAAGGAAGCGCCGCTGCCGTGCACGCCGCGCGGAATCCTGCACCTGCTGCGCCGCTACGAGGTCCCGATCGAGGGGGCGCACGTCGTCGTCGTCGGTCGCGGTGTCACCGTGGGCCGCCCGATCGGCCTGCTGTTCACCCGGCGCAGCGAGAACGCCACCGTCACCCTCTGCCACACCCGCACGCGGGACCTCGGAGCGGAGGTCCGGCGCGCCGACATTGTCATCGCGGCGGCGGGTGTTCCCGGGCTGGTGACGGCCGACATGGTCAAGCCCGGCGCCGCGGTACTCGACGTGGGCGTGAGCCGCACCGAGGACGGGCTGCGCGGCGACGTGGCGGCGGACGTCGCCGAGGTCGCCGGTTTCCTGTCCCCGAACCCCGGCGGGGTCGGACCGCTGACCCGCGCGTTCCTGCTGACCAACGTCGTGGAGCGGGCTGAGCGTGTCGCAGCGTCTCTCGGCTGAGATGGCCGACTGGGGGCAGTTCGCGAAGAAGAACCTGCCGATGCTGGCAGTCCTCGTCGTCATCGTCGTGGCCGTGGTGTTCGTGCTCGCGGACCGGTGGCGGCGGGGAGCGTTCGTGTTCGGTATCGCCACCCTGCTCGCGGCAGCGTTCCGGTTGACGATGCCGTCGGAGCGCGTCGGACTGCTCGCGGTGCGCAGCAAGGCCTTCGACGTGGGCGCACTCGTGGCCGTCGGCGGCGCGATTGTCTGGCTGGCCGTGTCGATCGACCCGCTCGGAACCGACTGACGGTCCGAGCGGGCGTCGCCCGGCGCGGGATCAGCGCCCGGCGCGTGCCAGTTGCATCGTTTCGGACAGCAGTTTCGCGACGGCGGCAGCCTCGGTGAGGAACCCGTCGTGGCCGTCCCGCGAGTTGAGTACCCGCAGGCCGTCGCAGGTGGGGATGTCCTCGGCCAGATCCTCCTGCAGGCGGATCGGGTACAGGCGGTCGGAGTCGACGCCGCCCACGATGACGGGTGCGGTGATCGCCCCCAGCGCCGCCGAGATACCCCCGCGGCCGCGGCCCACGTCGTGCCGGTTCATGGCCTCGGACAGCAGCACGTACGTGCCCGGGTCGAACCTGCCGACCAGCTTGTCGGCCTGGTGCTGGAGGTAGCTCTCGACGGAGTACCGCCCGCCGCGCCAGGGGTCCTCGCCGTCCTGCGGCGAGTTCGCGAACCGAGAGTCGAGTTCGCTCTCGGTGCGGTACGTGAGGTGCGCGATCCTGCGGGCGATGCGCAGTCCGGTCCGGGGGGTCCGGCCGGTGCCGTGGTAGTCGCCGCCCAGCCAGTCGGGGTCGCTGGTGATGGCCTCGATCTGCGTGGTCTGCGTGCCGATCTGATCCGCGGTCGCACGGGCGCCGACCGCGAGAACGAGCGCCGACGCAACCTGGTCCGGGTACGTCACGGCCCACTCGAGCGCGCGCATGCCGCCCATCGAACCACCGACCACGGACGCCAGCTTGTCGATCCCCAGAAGGTCGGTGAACTTCTTCTCGGCCGCGATCTGGTCGCGGATGGTGATCTCCGGGAAGCGGCTGCCCCACGGGCGCCCGTCCTCCGCGACCGAACCGGGACCGGTGGTGCCGCGGCAGCCACCGAGGACGTTGGTCGCGACGACGCACCACTCGTCGGTGTCGATCGGCGCACCCGGACCGACCATTCCGCTCCACCATCCGGGGGAGGGGTGCTCGTCGGTGACGGGGCCGGTGACGTGGGAGTCGCCGGTGAGGGCGTGCTCGACGAGCACCACGTTGTCACGGTTCGGGGACAGTTCGCCCCACCGCTGCACGGCGAGAGTCACGGACGGGATCACCGCGCCGTTCTCGAGTTCGAGCGATCCGATGTCGACGGTGCCGAGACGTCCGTCGGCCACGGGGAGGTTCTGCACTGCGCTCACGGTCAAGATGCCGCCGCCGTAATTCCGGACTCGATATCGGCGATGATGTCGTCGATCCCTTCGATGCCGACCGCCAGGCGGACCAGTCCGGGGGTGACGCCGCTGGCGGCCTGCTCCTCCGGGGTCAGCTGGGAGTGTGTGGTGGACGCCGGGTGGATCACCAGCGAGCGGACGTCACCGATGTTCGCGACGTGGCTGTGGAGGGTGAGTGCGTTGACGAACTTCTTGCCCGCGTCGATGCCGCCGGCGAGTTCGAACGTCACGATGGCACCCGCACCCCTCGGCGCGATCTGCTTCGCCCGGTCGTACCACGGTGACGACGGGAGCCCGGCGTATCCGACGGACACGATCTCCGGCCGTGCCTCCAGGTACTGGGCGACGGCGGTCGCATTGGACACGTGCCGTTCCATCCGCAGGCTCAGCGTCTCGAGGCCCTGCGCGATGAGGAACGCGTTGAACGGGGAGATCGCGGAACCGAGGTCGCGGAGCAACTGCACGCGGGCTTTGAGGGCGAACGCGGGCGGTCCGAGTTCGGAGTAGACGACGCCGTGGTAACTCGGGTCCGGGGTGGTGAAGCTGCTGTGCCGGCCCTGGGTCCAGTCGAACGTGCCGCCGTCGACGATGACGCCCGCGATGGCCGTGCCGTGACCGCCGAGGTACTTGGTGGCCGAGTGCACCACGATGTCCGCGCCGTGCTCGAGCGGGCGGATCAGGTAGGGGGTGGCCACGGTGTTGTCGACGATCAGCGGGAGTCCGTGCTGGTGTGCGACGCCGGAGATGCCGGGCAGGTCGAGCACGTCGTTGCGGGGATTGGAGATGGTCTCGCCGTAGAACGCCCTCGTGTTGTCCCGGATCGCGTTCTTCCACTGCTCGAGGTCGTCGGGGTCTTCGACGAACGAGACCTCGATGCCGAGCTTGGGCAGCGTGTAGTGGAAGAGGTTGTAGGTGCCGCCGTACAGGCGCGGGCTGGAGACGATGTGGTCGCCCGCCTCGGCGAGGTTCAGGATCGCGAACGTCTCGGCGGCCTGCCCGGACGACAGCATGAGGGCGGCGACGCCGCCTTCGAGGGCGGCGATGCGCTGCTCGACGGCGTCCTGGGTGGGGTTCATGATGCGGGTGTAGATGTTGCCGGGCTCGGCCAGACCGAACAGCGCGGCAGCGTGATCGGTGCTGTCGAACGTGTACGAGGTGGTCTGGTAGATCGGCAGCGCCCGCGCCTTGGTGGTCGCGTCGGACGTCTGCCCGGCGTGGATCTGCTTGGTCTCGAACGACCAGTTCTCGGTCATGTGCTGTCTACTCCAGTGGTCTGACGAGGCGCGGACGAGGAACTGGTTCGTTCGCGCACAGGGCTGTCTGGGGTCTATCTACGACAACAACAACGCATCATGAACCTCCGATGTCGGACCCGCGCTTGTCACCCGACTGTTGTATGAATCAGGGAACCAGGTCATCACCCGGGGCACCCCACCGCGGCGGAGGGTTGCCGGCCAGCTAGCCGGGGCTCGTTGCTGGCACTCATGACCTCTGTTGAATCTTAGCGGCTGCGGCGAAGCGACCGGAAACGGCACCGATCAGGCCCGCTGGCAGCGAAAAGTTACCAGCTGGTAGGGAGGGGGATTTCGCACCCACATCTTGCGCGCCCCGGGCATAGCAGTACGCTTGTCTTGTTTAAGTGCGGTCTCTCCAGCGGCCGCATCGACCGTCTACGTTTGACAAGCGAACCGTTCGCGGACCCACTCACGAAGTGCGCCCGCAACCGTGTAACCAGGGAATCTTCCTAGGAGGACGCGAAGCACCCATGTCCAAAATCAAGGTTGAGGGCACCGTCGTCGAACTCGACGGCGACGAGATGACACGCATCATCTGGCAGTTCATCAAAGACAAGCTGATCCATCCCTACTTGGATGTGAACCTGGAGTACTACGACCTCGGTATCGAGTACCGGGACGAGACCGACGACCAGGTCACCGTCGACGCGGCCAACGCCATCAAGAAGCACGGCGTCGGCGTCAAGTGCGCGACGATCACCCCGGACGAGGCACGCGTCGAGGAGTTCGGCCTCAAGAAGATGTGGCGGTCGCCCAACGGCACCATCCGCAACATCCTCGGTGGCACGATCTTCCGCGCGCCGATCATCATCTCCAACGTCCCGCGACTGGTTCCGGGCTGGACGAAGCCGATCATCATCGGCCGTCACGCCTTCGGCGACCAGTACCGCGCCACCGACTTCAAGGTCCCCGGCCCCGGCAAGGTGATGATCACCTACACGCCCGAGGACGGCAGCGAGCCGATCGAGCACGAACTGGTGAACTTCCCCGACGGCGGCGGCGTCGTCCAGGGTCAGTACAACTTCACCAAGTCCATCGAGGACTTCGCGCGCGCCTCGCTCAACTACGGCCTGCAGCAGAATTACCCGGTGTACCTGTCGACCAAGAACACCATCCTCAAGGCGTACGACGGCGCGTTCAAGGACATCTTCCAGCACGTCTACGAGACCGAGTTCAAGCCGGAATTCGACGCGGCAGGACTCACCTACGAGCACCGCCTCATCGACGACATGGTCGCGTCGGCGCTCAAGTGGGAGGGCGGCTACGTCTGGGCCTGCAAGAACTACGACGGCGACGTCCAGTCCGACACCGTCGCGCAGGGCTTCGGATCGCTCGGCCTCATGACCTCCGTGCTGCTGACCCCGGACGGAAAGACGTGTGAGGCCGAGGCCGCACACGGCACCGTGACGCGTCACTTCCGTCAGCACCAGCAGGGCAAGCCGACGTCCACCAACCCCATCGCGTCGATCTTCGCGTGGACCCGTGGACTCGAGCACCGCGGCAAGCTGGACAGCACCCCCGACGTCATCGGCTTCGCGCAGAAGCTCGAAGACGTGGTCATCAAGACCGTCGAGGGTGGCCAGATGACCAAGGACCTCGCGATGCTGGTCGGCGGCGACCAGGGCTACCTGACCACCGAGGAATTCCTCGGTGCACTGGACATCAACCTCCAGAAGGCCATCGCCGAGCAGTAGGCACCGACGCCGCAGCAGTACGAAACGGGACGCCCCTCGCCGGGGTCGTCCCGTTTCGCGTCTCCGGGGCCGGGTGAGTCATCTCACGGCCGCTCGCGGCGCGAAACGCGGAATCCGGGGAAGAGAATTCCGGTGTGGGTCGTTGCGCTACGAGGCGCCGTGCGCCGCGTAGTCGTATTGCTGCCTAGTCGAAAGTCCTGCTGTGAGCACTTCCACCCCGGTCCGCCCCGAGCACCTCGGTGTCATCGCGCAACATCCGTCCGTCCGCAAGCTCGCCATGATCGCGCTCGCGCTCGGCGGCTTCGGGATCGGCACCACCGAGTTCGTGGCGATGGGACTGCTTCCCGAGATGGCGTCGAGCCTCGGGATCACCGAGCCGACGGCCGGGCACGTCATCTCGGCGTACGCCCTGGGCGTGGTCGTGGGCGCGCCGCTCATCGCCGCGCTCACCGCGCGGGTGCCCCGCAAGACGCTGCTGATCGCGTTGATGGCGGCGTTCACGATCGGCAACGCCGCCACCGTGTTCGCACCGAACTACGGGGTGCTGATGGCCGCGCGGTTCGTCGCGGGCCTCCCGCACGGCGCCTACTTCGGCGTCGCGGCCCTGGTGGCGGCGCACCTCGCCGAGCGCGGCCAGCGCGCCAGGGCGGTCGCGCTCGTCATGATGGGACTGTCGGTGGCCAACGTCGTCGGTGTTCCCGCCGCCTCGTGGCTGGGCCAGGCCTTCGGCTGGCGCAGCGCCTTCGCCCTCGTCGCACTGATCGGTGTCGTGACGCTGGGCGCGATCTGGTCCTGGGTTCCCGCGCTCGCCGCGATGCGGATGACGAATCCGCTCACCGAACTCGGTGCCCTGCGCCGTGCGCAGGTGTGGATGACGCTGATCATCGGCATGGTCGGGTTCGGTGGCATGTTCGCCGTCTACACCTACATCAGCACGACCCTCACCGACGTCGCCGGGCTGTCGCGGTCGCTGGTGCCGCTGGCCCTGATGATCTACGGGCTGGGCATGGTCGCGGGCAATCTGATCGGCGGCGCGCTCGCCGACAGGGCGCTGATTCCCGGTCTGTTCGCCGCGATGACGGCGCTCGGGGTGGTGCTCGGCATCTTCGTGATGGCCTCGCACAACCCGTACACGGCGCTGCTGCTGGTGTTCTTCGTCGGCGCCGCGGGCGCGTCGATGGTTCCCGGCCTGCAGACCCGGCTGATGGACGTCGCCGCCGACGCCCAGACCCTCGCCGCGTCGCTCAACCACGCGGCCCTCAACATCGCGAACGCGTTCGGGGCGTGGATCGGTGGCGTCGTCATCGCCGCCGGCTACGGCTACACGGCACCCGCCGCGGTGGGTGCGCTGCTCGCCGTCGCGGGCCTCGTGGTCCTCACCGTGGCCGTCGCGATGGAACGCCGCAGCGCCCGTTCGTCTCGGTAGCCGCGCTGTCGTACGCGTCCGCTACGGTGCTTGCCGTGCCACACATCATCACCACCGTCAATGTCAACGGAGTCCGCGCGGCCGCCCGCAAGGGGCTCACCGAGTGGATGGAGCGCACGGAGGCCGACGTCGTCTGCCTGCAGGAGACGCGGGCGTCGGACGAGCAGCTCGCGGAGACCCTCGCGCCCGCCCTGGAGGGCGGATGGAACCTGGCGTCCGCGGAACCGTCGTCGAAGGGGCGCAACGGCGTCGCGATCCTGTCCCGGAAGCCGGCCGACGCCGTCCGCGTCGGCCACGGTGACGAGGAGTTCGCGGCCGCGGGCCGCTACATCGAGGCGGACTTCGACGACCTCACGGTGGCGAGTCTGTACCTGCCTTCGGGGGAGGCCCAGACACCCCGGCAGGAGGAGAAGGAGCGGTTCATGGACTCCTTCGCCCGGTACCTCACCGCCACCGCCGAGGCCGCCGTCGCGGCAGGCAGGCACGTCGTGGTCTGCGGCGACTGGAACATCGCCCACACCGAACTCGACCTGAAGAACTGGAAGACGAACAAGAAGAACTCCGGGTTCCTGCCCCACGAGCGGGAATGGATGTCCGCGCTGTTCGCCGAGGACGCGCACTGGTCCGACGTCGTGCGCCTGCTCGAACCGGACGTCGCCGGACCGTACTCGTGGTGGTCGTACCGCGGGAAGGCGTTCGACAACGACTCCGGCTGGCGCATCGACTACCAGATCGCCACCCGCGAACTGGCGGAGCGCGCCAAGCAGGCCGTCGTCGAGCGCGCCGAAACCTACGACCAGCGGTGGTCCGATCACGCGCCGGTCACCGTCCAGTACCGGTGACGGGCGGTATCTGATTCGTGTCGTCACGGCACACGTGAAAAGATCAATACTCATGTCGACCCCTGCAGCTCAGAAACCCACCGCGAAACCGCGGGTGCTCTCCGGCATCCAGCCCACCGCCGACTCGTTCCACCTCGGCAATTTCCTGGGTGCTCTGCAGCAGTGGGTGCCTCTGCAGGACGACTTCGACGCGTTCTACTTCATCCCCGACCTGCACGCGATCACGGTGGCGCAGGACCCGAAGGAACTCCGCCGCCGCACGAAGATCGCGGCGGCACAGTTGCTGGCGCTGGGCATCGACCCCGACCGCGCCACGCTGTTCGTCCAGAGCCAGGTCCCCGAGCACGCGCAGCTGGCGTGGGTTCTCAACTGCATCACCGGTTTCGGTGAGGCCAGTCGCATGACGCAGTTCAAGGACAAGTCGTCGAAGCAGGGCAGTGAGAACGCCAGCGTCGGGCTGTTCACGTATCCGGTGCTGATGGCCGCCGACATCCTGCTGTACCGCCCACAGCGGGTCCCCGTCGGCGAGGACCAGCGTCAGCACCTCGAACTGGCCCGCGACCTCGCTCAGCGGTTCAACACCCGGTTCGGGAAGGCGTTCGTCATTCCCGAGGCCCAGATCATCAAGGGCACCGCCAAGATCTTCGACCTGCAGGATCCGACGTCGAAGATGAGCAAGTCCGGTCCGAGCCCGGCCGGTCTGATCAACCTGCTCGACGACCCCAAGGTGTCGGCGAAGAAGATCAAGTCCGCCGTCACCGACAACGAGCGGGAGATCCGGTACGACCCGCAGGCCAAGCCCGGTGTGAGCAACCTGCTCACCATCCAGTCGGCGTTGTCCGGCACCCCCGTGGAGACGTTGGTTGCCGGGTACGAGGGCAAGGGCTACGGCGACCTGAAAACCGATACGGCCGACGTTCTCGCCGAATTCGTGACACCGTTGAAAGCGAAAGTGGAGGGGTACCTCTCGGACGAGGCGGAACTCGATCGTGTCATCGCGGCCGGTGCCCACCGGGCCCGTGAAGTGTCGTCGCAGACGTTGGCGGCCGTGTACGAGAAGGTAGGGTTCCTGACACCGAAGGGATAGCACTGTGGCTGACGAACCGAGTTTTCTCGACAAGCAGCGGGCAGCGCGCCCCTGGTTCGACCATCTGATGCGGGCCGCTCAGCGGTACCAGAATCAGAAGGGTGACTACTACGCGGCGGGTATCACGTATTTCAGTGTGCTCGCACTGATTCCGATCCTGATGGTCGCGTTCGCCATCGCCGGTTTCGTGCTCGCCGGGCAGCCGGAGTTGCTGCAGGAACTGCAGGACGGCATCACGAAGAACGTGCCCGGAAGTCTCGGTGACACGCTCAACACCATCATCGATTCGGCCATCGCGTCCCGCGCCAGCGTGGGTGTCCTCGGTCTGCTCGGTGCCGCCTACGCCGGTCTGGGATGGATGGCGAACCTGCGCGACGCGCTCACGGCGATGTGGGAGAGCCAGCGCGAAACGAAGGGTTTCGTGCGCACCAAGCTCGGCGACGCGGGCGCTCTGCTCGGACTGGGCCTGGCGATGATCGTCTCGATCGGATCGTCCGCGCTGAGCAGCGGTCCGGTGGCCCGCACGGTCGTCGAGGTGCTCAACCTCGACGAGGTGACCGGCGTCGACGCCGGACTGCGCGCACTGTCGACCGTGCTCTCGCTGGTCGCGACGTGGGCGGTGTTCGCCTGGGTGATTGCCCGACTGCCCCGGGAGCCCGTGACGTTCCGCAGTGCGATCAAGGCGGCCCTGCTCGCGGCCGTGGTGTTCGAGATCTTCAAGCAGGTCGGTGCCATCTATCTCACTGCGGTCACCGCGGGTCCGGCAGGAGTGGCGTTCGGCCCGATCATCGGTCTGCTCGTGTTCATCTACCTGACCTGCCGGATGCTGCTCTTCTCGACGGCGTGGGCCGCGACCACCAGGGCCAGCATGGCGCTCGCGTTCGTGCCTCCGCCGGATCCGGCCGTCATCACGCCGCGGATCGAGGTCCACGAGGGTCCGGGTGTGCGTGGGGGACTCGCCCTGGTCGGTGTGGGGGCCCTTGCCGCGCTCGGGTTGTCCGGACTGTTCACCCGCAACAAGCGCTGATCCGGGAGCGTCAGCGCCTGCGGGACAGCCGGCGTGCGCAGAGCACCAGCACGAGGACGACGGCCGCCCCGACGATCCCCACACCCGCCCGCAGGGCCAGCGTGTTGTCGGGATGGTCGGAACCCGAGGCGACGACGGAACTCGTGGCAGCGGCCGAATCCTGTTGCGGCGGTGCGGCGAGCACCGCGGACGAGCCGTCCTCGGCCGGGTACAGGTCCTCCAGCGAACCCACCCGGGCGTCGCGGTCGAGGGCGAAACCGTAGTCCAGCAGTCGCGCTGCCTGTTCCCACGGGCGGATCGGCTGCGCCTCGGCTCCCATCAGCGTCACCATCAGGCGGCGGCCGTCGTGGTCGGCGCCGCCGACGTACGTATGGCGCGCATCGTCGGTGAATCCGGTCTTGCCGCCCAGCGCGCCCGGGTAGTTGTAGAGCAGTTGATTGTCGTTGGCGAGCGCGAACGGCGGCCGGTCCTGGTCTTCCGGGATCGCGGGATCCTTCGGGAAGCCCGGGAACTGAACGGTTTCCGTGGAGATCAGCTCCGCGAACGTCGGGTTCTTCATCGCGTTGTGGAAGATCAGCGCGAGGTCGTACGGCGAACTGCTCATGCCGGGACCGTCGAGTCCGGACGGGGTCGCGGTCCTCGTGTCGTGAGCGCCGAGGGTGTCGGCGAGACGGTTCATCTTCTCGACCGTCGCGGCGTCGCCGCCGAGTTGCCGGGCGAGGAGGTGGGCGGCGTCGTTCCCCGACGCCATGACGAGGCCCTGCATCAGCTGCCGGTTCGTGTACTGACCGTTCTTGCCGATCCCGACCGCGCTGCCCTCCACCGCGGCGTCCTCGGCGGTGGCGGTCACGGTCTTGTCGAGGTCCAGTTCGCCCAGCGCCACGAGCGCGAGCAGCATCTTGATGGTGCTGGCCGGGCGGTACCGGCCGTGCGGGTCCTTCGCCGCGAGCACGTCGCCGCTGTCGATGTCGGCCAGCACCCAGCCGGACGCCACGATGTCGGCGGGCAGCGCGGGGGCGCCGTCGGGGAGCGTCACCCCGCATTCGGCGAGCTTCGGCCCGCCCACCGGCTGGTCGGGCACGGACACGGCGGTCGGTGCCGGATCACCGGGCTGCGGCACCTCGGACAGGTCGATCGCGGGGGCCGGGGCCGACCGGTGCGGGCAGTCGTCGGTGTTCGGGATGGTGAACGGCGCCGAGATGGGGGAGGAGGGGACCGGAGGCGGGATCGCCCCGGCAGCGCTCACCGAGAGTCCGGCCAGCAGGGTTCCGGACACAACCGCGGTACACACTCGACGCCACATCATCGAAGAGGCAGCGTATGCGACGACCGGTCGACTTCCGAAAACGGACACGTGTCGACACGCTTTCGTGACGTCGTTGCGACCGTTCCGGAAGAGTGACGCCGGATCAGAGGAAACCCATGCCCCGGACGGCGTCGCGTTCGGATTCGAGTTCGGCCACCGACGCGTCGATCCGTTTCCGCGAGAACTCGTCGATCTCCAGCCCCTCCACGACCTGCCAGGCCCCGTCGACCGACCGGACCGGGAACGAGCTGACGAGCCCCTCCGGCACCCCGTAGGCGCCGGTGGAGGGCAGCGCCACGGACGTCCAATCGCCGTCCGGGGTGCCGAGCACCCAGTCGTGCACGTGGTCGATCGCGGCGTTGGCGGCGGAGGCCGCGGACGATGCGCCGCGGGCCTCGATGATCGCGCTGCCCCGGTTCGCGACGGTGGGAATGAAGTCGCCGGTGAGCCATTCGCGGTCCGCGGCGAACTCGGCGCCGGACCGGTCCCCGACCCGCGCGTGGAAGATGTCGGGGTACTGGGTGCCGGAGTGGTTGCCCCAGATCGTGACGCGGCTGATGTCCTTCACCGCGGCGCCGGAGTGCCGTGCGAGCTGGGCGATCGCGCGGTTGTGGTCGAGCCGGGTCAGCGCCGTGAACCGCTCCGCGGGTACGTCGGGGGCGTTGTTCGCGGCGACGAGCGCGTTGGTGTTGGCCGGGTTGCCCACGACCAGCACCCGGACGCCTTCCGCGGCAACCTGATTGATCGCGCGACCCTGCACGGTGAAGATCTGCCCGTTCGCGGCCAGCAGGTCGCCGCGCTCCATCCCCTTGGACCGGGGACGCGAGCCGATGAGCAGGGCCACGTCGGTGCCGTCGAAACCCCGCTTCGGGTCGTCGTGCACCTCGACGTCGCGAAGGAGAGGGAAGGCGCTGTCGTCGAGCTCCATCGCGGTGCCTTCGGCCGCGGACACGGCGGACGGAATTTCCAAGAGCCGCAGTCGAATCGGAGTGTCGGGGCCGAGCATCGCGCCCGCGGCGATCCGGAACAGCGCCGCGTAACCGATACTTCCTGCCGCTCCGGTGACCGTGACCACTGCGGGAGTGGGCGACTGCGTCATGTGTGAACCTCGCTGTTCGTCGGGAGCATCCGTTCTCGACACTAGCGCGGGGATCTCACCGTGGGACGGCTCGGACAGTGAGCTTGGACACGACGCAGGGCGCCCCCGGCCGAAGTGGCCGGGGGCGCCCTGGAACGTGCTGAGAAGACCTCGGGTCAGCGTGCGAAGAGCAGCGCGCGCTTGACTTCCTGGATCGCCTTCGTCACCTGGATGCCGCGGGGGCACGCGTCGGTGCAGTTGAACGTGGTCCGGCACCGCCAGACGCCGTCCTTGTCGTTGAGGATGTCGAGACGCTCCGACGCACCCTCGTCACGGCTGTCGAAGATGAAGCGGTGCGCGTTGACGATGGCGGCGGGACCGAAGTAGCTGCCGTCGCTCCAGTACACCGGGCACGACGTGGTGCAGCAGGCACACAGGATGCACTTGGTGGTGTCGTCGAAACGGGCCCGGTCGTGCTGCGACTGGATGCGCTCACGGGTGGGCTCGTTGCCGGTGGTGATGAGGAACGGCTTCACGGCGCGGAACGCGTCGAAGAACGGCTCCATGTCGACGACGAGGTCCTTCTCCACCGGCAGGCCCTTGATGGGCTCGACGGTGATCGTCACCGGCTTGCCGTCCTTGGGCAGCATGTCCTTCATGAGGAGCTTGCAGGCCAGACGGTTGACGCCGTTGATCCGCATCGCGTCCGAACCGCACACGCCGTGGGCGCAGCTGCGGCGGAACGTCAGCGTGCCGTCGAGGTAGCCCTTCACGTACAGAAGCAGGTTCAGCATGCGGTCCGTCGGCAGCGCCGGAACCTGGAAGCTGTCCCAGTGCTGACCCTCGCCGGATTCCGGGTTCATCCGCGCGATCTTGAGGGTGACCATGACGGCGCCCTCGGGAACGGGAGGGAGATCCGACTTGTTCTCGCTCTTGTCGACTGCAGGTGCGCTCATCAGTACTTACGCTCCATCGGCTCGTAGCGGGTCTGGACTACCGGCTTGTAGTCGAGACGGATGTCGGAGAGCAGRCCGTCGCCCWCCTTGTAKGCCATSGTGTGCTKCATGTACTCGGCGTCGTTGCGRTCCGGGWAGTCCTCGCGGGCGTGKCCGCCGCGCGATTCCTTGCGGTTAAGCGCGCCGACGACCGTGACCTCCGCCATTTCGAGGAGGAAGCCGAGCTCGACGGCCTCGAGCAGGTCGCTGTTGTAGCGCTTGCCCTTGTCCTGCACCGTGATGTGGTTGTAGCGCTCCTTCAGTGCACGCACGTCCTTGAGTGCCTGGGTGAGGCGCTCTTCCGTGCGGAACACCGAGGCGTTGTTGTCCATCGACTGCTGCAGCTCGGTGCGGATGTCCGCGACCCGCTCGTGACCGTGGTCCGACAGGATGGTGGCCATCCACTCGTCGACCATCTTCTCGGGCGTCTCCGGCAGGGCGACGAACTCGCTGTTGTTGGCGTGCTCGGCGGCGGCGATGCCGGCGCGGCGTCCGAAGACGTTGATGTCGAGCAGCGAGTTGGTGCCGAGACGGTTCGCGCCGTGGACGGACACGCAGGCGCACTCGCCCGCGGCGTACAGGCCCTGGACGATCTCGTCGTTGTTGCGGAGGACCTCACCGTTGATCCTGGTGGGGATGCCGCCCATGACGTAGTGGCAGGTGGGGTACACCGGCACGGGTTCCTTGACCGGATCCACACCGAGATACGTGCGGGAGAACTCCATGATGTCGGGGAGCTTCTCGTCGAGGACTTCCTCGGGGATGTGGGTCACGTCGATGTAGACGTAATCCTTGTTCGGTCCCGCGCCGCGTCCCTCGAGGACCTCGAGAACCATCGACCGCGCGACGATGTCACGGGGTGCGAGGTCCTTGATGGTGGGGGCGTAGCGCTCCATGAACCGCTCGCCGTCGGCGTTGCGGAGGATGCCGCCCTCACCGCGCACGGCCTCGGAGATGAGGATGCCGAGCCCGGCCAGGCCTGTCGGATGGAACTGGTGGAACTCCATGTCCTCCAGCGGGAGGCCCTTGCGGAAGATGATGCCCATGCCGTCACCGGTGAGGGTGTGCGCGTTGGACGTCGTCTTGTACATGCGTCCCGAGCCGCCGGTGGCGAACACGATGGACTTCGCGTGGAAGACGTGGATCTCGCCGGTGGCCAGCTCGTAGGCGATGACGCCGGTGGCGACCGGGCCGTTCTCCGTCTCGGTGATCGCGATGTCGAGGGCGTAGAACTCGTTGAAGAACTCGACGTCGTGCTTGACGCAGTTCTGGTAGAGCGTCTGCAGGATCATGTGACCGGTGCGGTCCGCGGCATAACATGCGCGGCGCACGGGGGCCTTACCGTGATCGCGGGTGTGACCACCGAAACGACGCTGGTCGATCTTGCCCTCGGGCGTGCGGTTGAACGGCAGACCCATCTTCTCGAGGTCGAGCACCGCGTCGATGGCCTCCTTGGCCATGATCTCGACGGCGTCCTGGTCGGCGAGGTAGTCGCCGCCCTTGACCGTGTCGAAGGTGTGCCACTCCCAGTTGTCTTCCTCCACGTTCGCCAGCGCGGCGCACATGCCGCCCTGGGCCGCGCCGGTGTGGCTGCGGGTGGGGTAGAGCTTGGTCAGTACCGCGGTGCGGGCGCGGGGACCGGCCTCGATCGCTGCGCGCATGCCGGCGCCGCCGGCACCGACGATGACCACGTCATAACGGTGTTCCTGCATGAAGTCTGTGCTCCCCTAGCTCGCCGAGATATTGGGGTCGAAGGTGAAGATGACGTACGTGCCGAGGCCCATGATCAGGATCATCGAGAGAACGAGGATCGTGGTCAGCCAGAAGCGCGTGGAGTCCTTGCGGGAGTAGTCCGCGATGACCGTGCGGAGTCCGTTTCCGCCGTGCAGCTGGGCAAGCCACAGCATGGTGAGGTCCCAGAACTGCCAGAACGGGCTGGACCAGCGGCCTGCGACGAACGCGAAGTTGATGCGGTGCACACCGTCGTCGAGCATCAGCATGATGAAGAGGTGGCCGAGCACGAGGAAGATCAGTGCGAGACCGGAGAACCGCATGAACAGCCAGGCGTACAGCTCGAAGTTGTTCTTCGAGGTCCGGCGCGGAGAGCGCGGGTTGTCCAGGCTGGCGGGACGGTCGTAGGTCTTGCCGAGACTCTTGGCTTCTGTCGTCATGTCAGTGCCCCGCAAACATGTTGTAGAAGATGCGGCCTGCGCCCGGGATCATCACCAGGAACCAGATCGCGAGGATTACCCAGAGCATCAGGCGCTGGTACTGCGGTCCCTTGGACCAGAAGTCCACCAGCATCACCCGGACACCGTTCAGTGCGTGGTACAGCACCGCGGCGACGAGAGCGAGCTCCATGAGCCCGACGATCGGGTTCTTGTAGGTCTCGATGACACTGTCGTACGTGTCGGGATTCACCCGCACGAGCGCGGTGTCCAGCACGTGCACGAATAGGAAGAAGAACGTCATTACGCCTGTGATCCGGTGCAAAACCCAGGACCACATTCCGGGGTCGCCCCGGTAAAGCGACCGTGTGCGCTCCTTGGCCGGAGCGGCTTCRGTCGTAGTACTCATCGAGTGCTGTGCCTCCAACGTCATTGGTGGACGTGTCGAGTCTGCGCAGCGTTGCGGACATACCACAACTGGGGACCCGACGTGATCCTGAACCGACTTCTCTGAACTCTAAACCCAACAGAAACGCGGGAACTAATTCGAGTCGGGGTTCGTACCGCCCCTGCAAATGAACTTAGGTTTGCCTCTCCAATACGGACCGGGCCGTCCCGGGCGATTCTCTGCATCCATTCAGCCCACGTGATTGGATGGGTAACCATGGTCGAGATCGATTGGAAACTGTTGCGCGCCAACGCGCATGAGGTGATGGGTAGGGCCTACGCGCCCTACTCCGGGTTCGCGGTGGGATCGGCGGCGCTGGTGGACGATGGACGAATCGTCGTCGGATGCAATGTGGAAAATGTCTCATACGGTTTGGGGCTCTGCGCCGAATGCGTACTGGTCGGTAACTTGTTTGCGAGCGGCGGCGGGCGATTAATCGCCTTCACCTGCTGTGACGCGAGTGGCGACATACTCATGCCGTGCGGACGCTGCCGGCAGATTCTCTTCGAGCACGGCGGCCCCGGACTGCTCGTCGACCACCGGGCCGGCGTGCGCCCATTGGAACAGCTGCTGCCGGACGCTTTCGGTCCGGAGGAGAAGGGGAGAATCACCCATGCATGACGCGTCGTCGATCATCGCCGCCAAACGCGACGGCCGAGAACTGTCCGGTGCAGAGATCGACTGGGTGGTGGAGGCATTCACCCGAGGTGTCGTGGCCGACGAGCAGATGTCGGCTCTGGCGATGGCGATCTTCTTCCGCGGGATGACGCGCGAGGAGGTGAGTCGCTGGACCACGGCGATGATCTCGTCCGGTCACCGCCTCGACTTCACTMACCTCGGCCGCCCCACCGTGGACAAGCACTCGACGGGTGGTGTGGGCGACAAGATCACGCTCCCGCTCGCACCACTGGTCGCCGCGTGCGGCGCCGCGGTGCCGCAGCTGTCGGGGCGGGGGCTGGGCCACACCGGCGGAACCCTCGACAAGCTCGAGTCGATCCCGGGCTGGCGCGCCGACCTCGACACGTCGGAGATGGCCGAGATCCTGTCCGACCCCGAGGTCGGCGCCGTCGTGTGCGCGGCAAGCTCGGACCTGGCGCCGGCGGACCGGCGGTTGTACGCACTGCGGGACGTCACCGGGACGGTCGAGTCGATTCCCCTGATCGCCAGCTCGATCATGAGCAAGAAGATCGCCGAGGGCACCGGCGCGCTGGTCCTCGACGTGAAGGTCGGTTCGGGCGCGTTCATGAAGAAGCTCGACGACGCACGCGAGCTGGCCCAGACGATGGTCGACCTCGGGAACGACGCCGGGGTGCGGACGATGGCATTGCTCACGGCGATGGACGCGCCCCTCGGTCACACCGCGGGCAATGCGCTGGAGGTGCGGGAATCGCTGGAGGTGCTCGCCGGGGGCGGCCCGTCCGACGTCGTGGAGCTGACCCTCGAGCTCGCCCGAGAAATGTTGAAGGCAGCCGGAATCGACGGCGTCGACCCGGCCGACAAGCTGCGGGACGGCTCCGCCATGGACCGCTGGCGGAGAATGATCGCCGCCCAGGGCGGCGACCCCTACGCCCCGCTGCCGACGGCCCGGCACACCGAGGTGCTGCTCTCCGAGTCCGACGGTGTGGTGTGCGGTCTCGACGCCATGGCCGTCGGGCTCGCCGCGTGGCGGCTCGGTGCGGGCCGCGCACGGCAGGGCGAGCCGGTGCAGGCCGGGGCCGGCATCGAACTGCACGCGAAGCCGGGGGAGACGGTGTCGGTCGGCACCCCGCTCGTCACGCTGCACACCGACACGCCCGAACGGTTCGCCGCGGCGAAAGCCGCACTTTCCGAAGCCTGGACCGTCGTGGCTGACGCGCCGCCGGTGACGACACCGCTCGTCATCGAGCGGATAGAGGATCCCTCACGCTAACGTCGTCCCATGACCGCACTGGATCTGTCGGCCCTGCGCCGAGCGCCGAAGGTGTTGCTGCACGACCATCTCGACGGAGGTCTCCGGCCCGAGACGGTTCTCGAACTCGCCCGCGACTGCGGCTACGACGCGCTGCCCGCCGACACCGCGCCCGCGCTCGCGAAGTGGTTCCGGGAGGCCGCGGACAGCGGTTCCCTCGAGCGGTACCTCGAGACGTTCGCCCACACCGTCGCCGTCATGCAGACACCTGCAGGGCTCGAACGCGTCGCCCGTGAATGCGCCGAGGACCTCGCCGCCGACGGCGTGGTCTACGCCGAGGTCCGGTTCGCCCCGGAGCAGCACCTCGAAGAGGGGCTGACCCTCGACGAGGTGGTGGAACAGGTCCTGCTCGGATTCGAGGCGGGGGAGTCCGCGGCGGAGGTGCGCGGCCAGAACATCCGGATCGGCGTCCTGCTCACCGCGATGCGGCACGCGGCGCGGTCCCGGGAGATCGCGGAACTGGCGATCCGGTTCCGGGACCGAGGCGTCGTCGGATTCGACATCGCAGGCGCCGAGGCCGGGAATCCGCCCAGTCGCCACCTCGACGCCTTCGAGTACATGCGGGGCAGCAATGCGCACTTCACCATTCACGCGGGTGAGGCGTTCGGCCTGCCGTCCATTCACGAGGCCATTGCGTTCTGCGGCACGGACCGCCTCGGCCACGGGGTCCGGATCACCGACGACATCACGATCGGCACCGACGGCGTCCCGGTGCTCGGCAAGCTCGCGAACTATGTGCGGGACAAGAGGATTCCCCTGGAGTTGTGTCCCAGCTCCAATGTCCAGACCGGGGCCGTGGACGCGCTAGAGAACCATCCGTTCGACCTGCTCGCCCGGCTGCGGTTCCGCGTGACGGTCAACACCGACAACCGGCTGATGAGCGACACCAGCATGAGCCAGGAGATGCTCCGCCTGGTCGAGACGTTCGGCTACGGCTGGACGGATCTCGAGCGCTACACCATCAACGCGATGAAGTCGGCGTTCATCCCGTTCGATCAGCGGCTGCAGCTGATCGACGAGGTGATCAAGCCGGGATTCGCCGTGCTGGTCGGCTGAGCGTCCCGTCGGCGGGCGCTCAGACCTTCCGCAGGCGGGCCTCGAACTCCCGCTCGAGCGTCCGCCACGCCTCGGCCTCCGCGTCGAAGGGCGCGCTCGGCGCCATCCGCGTCGGGTCCGGGTTGAGGACGAACGAGACGTACCAGCCCAGCGGGTCGGACGACACGAGCGCGGTTTCCACCGAGTCGTCGTCGGCGAAATCGGCTGCATCGGTGAACAATTCGACGGCGAGGTCCAGCTGGTCCGCGTCGACGGACTCCGGGCCTGCGGCCAGGTCGTCGGCGAGACCGGGCAGGACGTACACGTTCTCGTCGGTGACCTCGACCTCGAGCGACCCGTCGACCGCCGCCACCTGGATCTCCTCGTACGTGCTGACCTGAGCGAGGGCGTGCTCGTGGTTGTCGGCGAGGTACCGGGCCAGTGCCCGCTCGGACGTGAATACGAAGATCGCGCCGTCACGCCCGAGGAAGATCGCGTCGTCGTCGAGGTAGCACCGGAGCGTGAAGTACGTCTCCCCGGACGTGATGATCTTGACGGGGTCGACACCCACCGCACCCCAGAACGAGTCGTCTTCCTCCTCGTCGTCCTCGGTGTTCAGGTCGAGTGCGACGAACTCCTCGTCTTCCTCGGCCTCCTCGGCGACGTCGTCCACGTCGACGGTGTTCTCGTCGGCGGCCACCAGTTCGGCCTCGGCCACGGCTACCGCCTCGGCGTCCACCTCGGGGGTGGCGACGATGTTGTCGACGGCGTCGAGGACGTCATCCCAGCCCTTCGCGATCGCAGTCCCGATCTGCGCCCACAGCTCCTCGCCCTCGCGTCCCTCGAAAGCGCTGGCGCCTGCCGGGAGCGCACCGAGAATGGGATTCGCGCTGAAGAACTTGGTGACCGCGTCCAGTTCGCAGACCTCACCGATGTTGCGCACCATGTTGAGCGTGTCTTCGAGTTCGCTCACGACGACGGCGTCGGGGTCACTCGCCGCCAGTTCGGGCACACCGATCAGATCGAAGCAGAAGTTCTCGTCGGGCTCGAGTTCGGCGGCGGAGAGCCCGGACACCACGCCCCACGCGGGGTGCTCGACGAGGTCATTGTCGGTATTGGTGCGGATGAAGGCAGCGAGTTCTGCCACTGATTCGAACCCGTAGAGGTCTTCCTCGTGACCAAGGAATGCTTCCCACTCGTCGTCGCCTTCACGCCACCGTGGTGCCCACAGTGTCACGAGGTCGCCGTCGGTGAGACCGAGTTCGATCGGGACGATGTCTCCAGCCATGGCGCGAAGCCTATCGACCCCGCGGCCAAAGTTATACCCGGGCTGTGTGCGGACCGTTTCCGACGCCCGTCGCCGCCGTGCCGCAGCGGCCGCGACGCGGTCGGCGACGCTCCCCGGAACCTTCGACCCGGCACGCCACGGTCCGCGACTTCGCCGGACAGTGAGGGTCACACCCTCCCGAACCCGTCCTGCAGCGCCGCCATGACCCGGGTCCGCTGTTCGGTGGCGAGCCGGGCCGCCTCCTGGGTGGTACTCGTGATCATGGCCGCGAGGGTGCGGGCGTCGAGGCTCGAGATGGAGTCGTCCATCCACAGACCGGTCAACGTGCCGTTCCCGTCGACCTCGGCCGTCACCTGATCGGACTCGCTCGACGCCCGCGCCGCGATCGACTGCAGCCCGGCGAGGGCCTCCTCGAGCAGGTTCACCTGTTCGGTGGCCCGGCCGACGATCGCATCCATGTCGTGTTCGCTCACAGTGGTCGCATCCAGCTCGTCGGGGTGGGTTCTTCCTCGTCCTCGATCGCCTGCGCGGCGGCGACGTCGGCGCGTGTGGGCAGCCCGAGCTTGTCGAGGATCTCGGCGGGCATGCCGTCACGGGCGAGTTCGTCGCGGCGGCGCGCGCCGGCCTCCATCGCCGAGCGCCTGCAGAGCGTCAGGATCTCGTCCGCGAGCCGCTGGCCGCCGTAGCGGAGTTCGCGCGGATCGATGCGGAGTTCGAGCGGCAAACCCTGCTCGGTGGTCCGGACCGAGACGGTGCCGGAGCGATTGCTGACTGCGGCCGTGATGCCGGCCGGGGGCGGGGTGGGGGGAAACATGATTCCTGTCATTCCGTGGGTCGGTAGAAGCCGTAGAAGCCCATGCCGCTGTTGCTGGTTCGGATCGGACCGACCTGCACGGGATCACCGGCCTCGACGAGCTGGCCGTTGCCGATCACCATCGCCACGTGGCCGTCCCACACGGCGAGGTCGCCGGGCATCAGGTCGCCCGGGTCGACGGCGGTGCCGACGTTCTGCTCCTGCGCCAGGCGCGGAAGACCCACGCCCGCTTCGCCGTACGCCCACTGCGTCAGCCCGCTGCAGTCGAGGCCCTCGCCGGGCGACGTCCCGCCCCAGACGTACGGGACACCCTGCTGCGACAGCGCGTTGCGGACGGCGTCGGCCGCCTCCTTGCCTTGTTGGGGGCGACGGCGGTGCTGCCGTCGGGCAGGACCACCTCGACGCCCTCGCCGCCGTGGGCGGGATCCGAGGTGGACGGCGCCTGACCGGCTCCTCCCGATCTGCCCGTGAGGGAATCCGCCCGCCGCGCATCCGCCCGACGAGTGCGTGGCCGGGGCGGAGATGCTCGTCAGGCCCGACATCGGCGACGAACCCGAGGAACTCACGAACCCGGACGCCGCACGGCCGACCACGTCGGAGCCGCGGGTGCGACGGGGGCCGCGGAGGCGGGCGCCGTGCTCGCTGCGGTCGTGCTCGCGGGTGCGGTGGCGGCGGGCGCGGACGGGATGTCTTCGGCCGGTGTGAGGGTGACCATCTTCCCGGTCTGCTCGGCGAGTTCGGCCCGCACCTTCGCGACGACCGCGGTGGCCCGGCCGAGGTGGTCGAGTGCCGCCGCGACGATCATCGCCTGACCGGGCGGGGTGACGAGGGCGGGTCCGGCCGCGACCGCGAGGGAGATGAACGACTGCAGGATCTCCTGCAACTGCAGCATTCCTGCCCGGACGATCTCGGAGGCCTCGGCGACGACGGCAGCCATGTCGTTGCCGCGATCGGAGACCGCGACCGTCGCACGCTGCGCCTCCTCGGTCTTCACGATCGCACCGGTGCCGCCCTTGCCCTGCCAGTCGCCGTAGATCGAGCTGATGCCTGTGCGCCCGGTGTCGTGCACCGCGTCGATGGCGATCGAGGACGCGCGCAGGGCGTCGGCGGGTCCGCCTGCGGGAAGGACTCCGCTGCCGAACGCGCCGAGCAGATCGAGGATCGGGCGGGTGAGGAGGTCGATGGGGATCACGGTCAGGCCTCCAGCCCGACCGCGTCCGCGGCGAGCGCGGCCGTGGTGGCCGCCTCGGTGCCCTCGTACGCGGCGGCATTCGCGAGCGCGGTCGCGCTGATTCCGCCGAGCACGCCGGACAGCTTCTCGATGGAGGCCAGGTGCGCGGCGTGCGCTGTCGCGAAGGCGGCGACGAAATCGCCGGCCGATCACCCCGAAGACCGGACCGAGCAGCAGCGGTCCCGCGGCGGCGGCCCCGAGACCCGCGGCCTGCATCTCCACGGACATGGTCGCGGCTATGGCGGCGAACTCGGCAATACTCGCGGTATCCGCCCTCAAGTCGTTCATCGTCATCCCCCCAGTCGGATTTGATCCGTGAGTCTTTCGGCGCAAACCCGGTCCTTCAGGTCCGGGATAGCCGATCTGGTTTTGTCGGACTGTGTGGCTAGTGTCTGGGTTATGGCGGGGAGGGTGGTGAAGCGGGCGTTCAAGTACCGTTTCTATCCGACTGCGGTGCAGGCCGAACAGCTTGCTCAGACGTTCGGGTGCACCCGGTATGTCTACAACCGGGCGTTGGCCGAGCGGACGCGTGCCTGGTCGCAGGAGCAGCGACGGGTCACCTACGCGGACAGCTCGAAGATGCTCACCGGATGGAAGCGGGACCCCGAGACCGCGTGGTTGGCGGAGCCGTCGAAGGGGCCGCTGCAGGAATCGCTGCGGCAGTTGCAGGGCGCGTTCGAGAAGTTCTGGCGCAAGCAGACCCGCTACCCGCAATTCAAGAGGAAGGGGCGGTCGAAGGATTCGGCGACCTACTACTCGAACTGCTTCACCTACCGCGGCGGGCAGATCCGGTTGGCCAAGCAGTCCGAACCCCTGGACATTCGGTGGTCGAGGCCCTTACCGGAGGGGGCGGTGCCGTCGCAGGTGACGGTGTCGCGCAATGCCCGCGGTCAGTACCACATCTCGATCCTCGTCGAGGACACCATCAGCGAACTCGAGCCGACCGATCGGGTGGTCGGGCTCGATGCCGGGATCACCAGCCTCTACACACTCTCGACGGGGGAGAAGATCACCAACCCGCGCCACGAGCGCAGGGATCGTGAGCGGCTGGCGAAGGCGCAGCGGGTGCTGGCCAAGAAGGAGAAGGGGTCCCGGAACCGGGTCAAGGCTCGACTGAAGGTCGCGAAGATTCATGGTCGGATCGCTGATCGGCGCCGCGACTATCTGCACAAACTTTCCACTCGACTGGTGCGCGAAAATCAAGTGATCGCCATCGAGGATCTGAGTGTGCGGAATATGGTCAAGAATCGGTCGTTGTCTCGGACGATCTCGGATGCGGGGTGGTCCGAGTTCCGGTCGATGCTCGAGTACAAGGCCGACTGGTACGGGCGCCGGGTGGTGGCGATCGACCGGTTCT